>NZ_QJSA01000013.1:0-135798 GCF_003586265.1 Pseudomonas jilinensis
GCCCCGCCAGAGGCGGGGCTTTGCAAGTAATAGAACTCAGCACTCAGACACTGGCATCGGTCTTCTGGCGCTGACGCCAGCGCCACAGCGCCTGCACCGGACCCGAGGCGCTATAGGCAATAAAGATCAGCCAGAGAATCCGTGACGGGTCGGTAGAGATCACCGCAAACACCAGTACGACCAACAGAATCACGAAGAACGGCACTCGACCACGGAAGTCCAGATCCTTGAAGCTGTAATAACGGATATTGCTGACCATCAGCAGACCACCCAAGGCCGTCAGCACCCCGACCAGCAGAGCGATATCGCCGCCATCGACGCCAAAATCACTCAAGGCCCAGACCATACCGGCAACCAGGCCAGCTGCCGAAGGACTGGCCAGACCAGTAAAGTAACGCTTGTCCTGCGTACCGATATGGGTATTGAACCGCGCCAAACGCAAGGCGGCACCAGCGACGTAGATAAAGGCAAAGACCCAGCCGACCTTGCCCAGATCGTGCAGCGCCCAGCTAAAGGCAACCAGAGCCGGGGCGACGCCGAAGGCCACCATATCCGACAGAGAGTCATATTCGGCACCAAAGGCACTCTGGGTATTGGTCAGACGCGCTACCCGCCCGTCCAGCCCATCCAGCACCATGGCAACGAACACGGCAATGGCCGCATGGGCAAAATTCCCATCCATCGCACTAACGATGGCGTAGAACCCGGAGAACAAGGCCGCCGTCGTGAACAGGTTGGGCAGCAGGTAAATTCCCTTGTGCCGGACCTTTTTGCCATCCGGGCCATGCACTTCCTCGATATGCTCATCGATCGGCAACAGCGGATGGGTGTCATCACTTTCCAGCGGCTGTTCGTGTTCTTGCTTGTCAGTCATCAGCTTACCTTGTTACGGCTGTCTAGCTGCACAGTTTGGCAACTTGCGGCCAACTTAGCCAGTAGCTTGCCCTCGCGCCCACAAAAAACGCGGCCGAAGCCGCGTTTTTTAACAACCGAAGACAGGCTTAGTTCTTGGCCTTGTCGACAATCTTGTTGGCTGCAATCCAGGGCATCATGGCACGCAGCTTCTCGCCTACCACTTCGATACCATGGGCAGCGTTGTTGCGACGGGCTGCAGTCATCGACGGATAGTTGTGGGCACCCTCGGCAATGAACATCTTGGCATATTCACCAGACTGGATGCGCTTAAGCGCATTGCGCATGGCTTCACGCGACTGCTCGTTGATGACTTCCGGACCGGTCACATACTCACCGTACTCGGCATTGTTGGAGATCGAGTAGTTCATGTTGGCGATACCGCCTTCGAACATCAGGTCAACGATCAGCTTGAGTTCATGCAGACACTCGAAGTAGGCCATTTCCGGCGCATAACCGGCTTCAACCAGAGTCTCGAAACCAGCCTTGACCAACTCGACTGCGCCACCACACAGAACCGCCTGCTCACCGAACAGATCGGTTTCAGTCTCGTCCTTGAAGGTAGTTTCGATGATCCCGGTACGACCACCGCCAACACCGCAAGCGTAGGACAGCGCAACATTCTTAGCGTTGCCGGAAGCGTCCTGGAAGATCGCGATCAGGTCAGGAATACCGCCGCCACGCACGAACTCGGAACGCACGGTGTGGCCCGGCGCCTTGGGTGCGATCATGATTACGTCCAGATCCTTGCGCGGCACGATCTGGTTGTAATGAATGGCAAAACCGTGGGCGAACGCCAAGGTAGCGCCCTGCTTCAGGTTCGGCTCGATTTCACCCTTGTACAGCTGGGCCTGGAACTCGTCCGGAGTCAGAATCATGACCAGATCAGCAGCAGCAACGGCAGACGGCACGTCAGAAACTTTCAGGCCATGAGCTTCAGCCTTGGCGACCGAAGCCGAGCCCGGGCGCAGACCAACAGTTACGTCGACACCGGAGTCTTTCAGGTTGCAGGCGTGCGCATGGCCCTGAGAACCGTAACCAATAATGGCAACCTTCTTGCCCTGAACGATGCTCAGATCACAATCTTTATCGTAATAAACTTGCATGGAATTCCCCTTGTTACCTGCGCGGGCCCGCCCGGACCCGCAACCAATTGGATTAAATACTCAGAACCTTCTCGCCACGCGCAATGCCTGACACACCAGTGCGAACCACTTCCAGCACGGAGGTCGGCCCGATCGCTTCGATGAAGCTGTCCAGCTTGTCGGTAGGCCCGGTCAGCTGCACGGTGTACACACTACTGGTCACATCGACGATCTGCCCACGGAAGATGTCGGTAGTCCGCTTGACCTCGGCCCGCTGAGCACCAGTGGCCTTGATCTTGACCAGCATCAGCTCGCGCTCGATGTGGCTACCTTCGGACAGATTGACCAGCTTCACCACCTCAATCAGCTTGTTGAGGTTCTTGGTGATCTGTTCGATGACCTCGTCATGACCAATGGTGGTCAGGGTCAGGCGCGACAGCGTTGGATCCTCTGTCGGCGCCACAGTCAGGGTTTCGATGTTGTAGTTACGCTGGGAGAACAGGCCAACTACTCGGGACAGCGCACCTGGCTCGTTTTCCAGCAGTACGGAAATGATATGTCTCATGTCAGGTACGCTCCGTCTTGCTCAGCCACATGTCACGCATCGAGCCGTCCTTGATTTGCATCGGATAGACGTGCTCGGAGGTATCTACACAGATATCCATGAACACCAACCGGTCGCGCAGAGCAAAGGCCTCTTCCATCGCCGGCTTGAGGTCGGCGAGCGTTTCTACCCGCATACCAACATGCCCGTAGGCTTCGGCCAGCTTGACGAAGTCCGGCAGCGATTCCATATAGGAGTGCGAATAGCGGCTGTTGTACTGCATGTCCTGCCATTGGCGTACCATGCCCAGCGCCTGGTTGTTCAGGTTGATGATCTTGACCGGCAGATCGTACTGCAGGCAGGTCGACATCTCCTGAATGTTCATCTGGATACTGCCCTCGCCGGTTACACAGGCGACATCAGCCTCGGGGAAGTTCATCTTGACCCCCATGGCCGCCGGGAAACCAAACCCCATGGTGCCCAGACCACCGGAGTTGATCCAGCGATTGGGTTTGTCGAACCGATAGTACTGAGCAGCGAACATCTGGTGCTGACCAACGTCCGAGGTAACGAAGGCGTCGCCCTTGGTTACTTCCCACAAGGTTTCAATCACGGTCTGCGGCTTGATGATGGTGCCGTCGCCCTTGTCATAGGGGAACAGGCCGCGACTGCCACGCCATTCTTCGATCTGCTTCCACCAGCTGGCCAGCACGTCCTTGGCCGGACGCAAAGACTCGTCCTTGACGATGCTCAGCATCTCGCTCAACACGCTGTCGACCGGACCAACGATCGGCACATCGGCACGAATGGTCTTGGAAATCGAGGCCGGATCGATATCGACATGCACGACCTTGGCATTCGGGCAGAACTTTGCTGCACCGTTGATTACCCGGTCATCGAACCGCGCCCCAATGGCCACAATCACATCAGCATGATGCATGGCGACGTTGGCGGTGTAGCTGCCGTGCATGCCGAGCATGCCGAGGAACTGGCGATCAGTTCCCGGGTAAGCGCCCAACCCCATCAGGGTGTTGGTTACCGGCACACCGAGTTCCTTGGCCAGCTCGGTCAACTGTTTGGCCGCACCACCCATGATCACGCCACCACCAGCGTAGATGATCGGCCGCTTGGCAGCGGCCACCAGCTCCATGGCCTTGCGGATCTGACCAGTATGCCCACGCAGTGCCGGGTTGTAGGAACGCAGCTTGACCTTCTTCGGATAGCTGTATTCGAACTTGTCGGCCGGATTGGTCATGTCCTTGGGAATATCCACAACGACTGGCCCCGGACGCCCGGTCTGAGCCAGGTAGAAGGCCTTCTTGATAACCTCGGGAATCTCACGCGGATCCTTGATGATGAAGCTGTGCTTCACGATCGGTCGCGAAATACCGACCATGTCGGTTTCCTGGAACGCATCGGTCCCCACCAGGTTGCTCGGCACCTGGCCGGAAATGACCACCATCGGGATCGAGTCCATATAGGCGGTCGCAATCCCGGTCACGGTATTGGTCGCACCCGGACCAGACGTCACCAGCACCACGCCCGGCTTGCCGGTGGCGCGCGCGTAGCCGTCGGCCATATGCGCAGCCGCCTGCTCGTGACGCACCAGAATGTGGGTCACATCGTCCTGGCGAAAAATCGCATCGTAGATATGCAGCAGGGCACCACCCGGATACCCATAGATATATTTAACACCCTCGTCACGCAAAGAGCGGACGACCATCTCAGCGCCGGATAAAAGCTCCACTTTTGATTCACCTCTAGCTTGCCGTCCGCCAAGGGCGGGCAGCCGGATCCTGTTTACTGCTCGGCAGCGCAGTGACAACGGTAGTTGCCATGCATCAGCTTGACTACGTGCATTGGAGGCGGCATGCCATTGGGGTGCCGGTACCGCCTCACCCAGCGCGAGGTAGCGCGTGCGGGTGCCAGGCCAGGAGCTAGCGGGTCTCGCCTCCTGGATTGAGCAACAAAGCGCACCACATTAGTGCTTGTGGGCCCAGAACATGGCGCGCTTTTGAGAACCCCGAATTGTTTACACTCGCGGACGACAAGTCAAGTCAAGTGAGACAAAAGCACGAGGATCGGCACACTAACCGAGCCTTGCGCTGTGCACCGCAAACGGATTGGCTATAGTAGGGCCTTTGAACGCACAATTGAGGGATGGATACCGGCATGCGCAAATCGCTCTTCGCCATTGCCCTGAGCCTGCTCTGCAGCAGCGCCATGGCAACCCAAATGTATCGCTGGACCGACGACCGGGGACAGGTGCAGTTTGGCCAGCAACCGCCAGCCGACCGCGCCTATCAGCGGATCGACATCAAGTCCCCGCCGCCCCCGGGTGGCGAGCTGCGAACGCCAGCGCCCCCCGTCGCCACCGACCCGGAACTGGAACGCCAGCACAACGAGGACCAGCAGGCCGCACGCGCTCGCCAGGCTCAACGCGAACGCGAATGCGCCGAACTCAGAGACAACCTGCAGACCTTGCTGGATAACCCGCGACTGCGCCGCACCGACGCATCGGGAGAACTGGTCAGAGTGACCGAGGAAGAGCGTCAGGCCGCTATCGAGCGGACTCGGAGCGACCTGCGCGAATACTGCAACTGAAACAGAGCTCAGTCTGCCATGCGGGTCGCCAGCCGGTCGATCCGCGCCAACACCGTCAGCAGCGCCTGCTGACGGCCAGCCAGGTGAATGAAAGCCTCTTCACCCATGGGGGTGACATTGCAGCCTGGCGGCAGCCCCGCCCGCTGCTCCGCGATTACCCGCATGCGCGGAATGAACACCCACTGCAACCACTCTTCGAAAGCCAGGGTATCGACAAAGAACGGCGCTCGACTGTTCATCCGCTGCGGCTGCGGAGCTTGCTCGGACCACAGCGCCAATTCCCGCATGAGCCGCTCCAACTCAGCCAGAGACTCGCTCAGCGCCTGCCAGTCGGCCTGACTCACAGCGTTACTCGGGCTCGCTGACGGGCCTCGGCCGCGCCTGCCGCATCACCCTGGCGTTCACGCGCCTCGGCAACCAGCTCCCACAGCCCGGCCTGCAGCGTGGGACGACCGCCCGCATAGGACAGCCCGCGCCGAGCCAACTGCTCGGCCTGGGCGGCATCTCCCTGGGCCAGCCGGACCTGAGCCAAACGGTACAGCACTTGCGGCTCACGAGGCGCGATGCGCATAGCTCGTTCCAGGCTGGCGGAAGCACCATTGAGATCACCTCCACTTTCCTGCTGCCGAGCCGTTGTCAGCAACGCCAGCACCGGACCATCAAGCTGCTCGTCCTGCTGCAACCCACCTGGAGCCGGCTGCTGAGTACCGGTACCGGGCACACTGCCCGACCCGGTCTGCAACGGCGGCTGCACATCCAACGGGTAGGACTCCACCGCCCGTGAACCGCCCGCATCATCGGGCACCATCACCACCACACCGCTGTCACGCGGGGTCGATGGCTGAACCTGGGGCTGACGCCCCACACCGGAATGCCGGTCTTCACTGGAAACCTGACGGCCCGAGTCCACAACCGGGATAGACCCACCGGAGCCGGCACAACCAGCCACCAGCAGGGCACACCCCATGATTAGCCACGTTCGTTTCATACCCATGTCAGTCTCCTCCAGATGCGACCGGCAAGCCTACCGCAACCAGCCACGAATCACATCCAGCACTTTATTTCCACCATCCTTGACCACCTCGACATCCAGCAGCGGTCGGCAGCCGGGTCCCGGTAGCGGCTGATAGCCAGCCCGAAATGGAACCTGAACCGTATCCGGACAGCTCGGATCACTGCCCTGCCCGGTTTCACGATCAATCCACGCCATCACCACACCTTCCGGCGGCTGGCTAGACAGGCTGCGCGGATGTGCTTCACGCATGAAGGCACTCCACACCTGCAAGGCTCCGGTAGCCCCGGTCAGACGGGTACGACCGTTGTCGTCACGACCAATCCAGGCGACCGCCACCAGATCATCGGAGAAGCCGGCAAACCAGCTATCGCGCAGATCATTGGTGGTCCCGGTCTTGCCCGCCAGCCGAATACTGGCCGGAACCTGATTATACGCCGATCGGCCAGTGCCTTCAGTCATTACCCGAGTCATAGCCTCCTGCATCAGGTAGATAGTGGCTGAGTCGAAACGCTGTTCCACCTCGAACGGGTAACGATGCAGTGGATCACCCTCTGCGGTCAGAACGTTGCGGATACCCCGCAACGGGGTGTTGAAGCCACCGTTGGCGATGGTCTGATACATGTCAGCCACCTGCACCGGAGTCATCGCCCCCGAGCCCAGCAGCATCGACGGATACGCTGGCCAGCGGTGCGGCACGCCCATCCGCTCAACCGTCTTGAGTACCTGCGGCACCCCCAGATCCACACCCAGGCGGACAGCAGCCTGGTTATAGGAACGGCTCAAGGCATGATGCAGGGTTACCCAGCCATGACTCTGGCGATCATAGTTCTGCGGGCTCCAGGTCTTGCCTGGCTCGGCATCGAGAGTGATCGGCGAATCATCAATCAACGTCACCAGTGAATATTTCTGCGGCTGCTCCAGCGCGGTCAGATAGATTGCCGGTTTGATCAAGGAGCCAACCGGGCGCGACGCATCCAGGGCCCGGTTAAACCCTGAAAACCGCGGATTACGCCCGCCAACCAGGGCCAGCACCTCACCGGTCTGGGCTCCGGTCACGACCATCGAGCCTTCCAGTTCGATCTCACCGTCGGCCGGTCCTAGTCGCTTGAGCGTGGTTTCCACCGCCTTTTCGGCCTTGTTCTGCAACAACGGATCGAAGCTGGTGAAGATCCGCAAACCTTCGCTGGTCAAATCCTCGTCGCGGTAATCTTCGCGCAACTGGCGTCTGACCAGGTCCATGAAGGCCGGGTAGCTGGAGTCAGCCAGGCTGCCGCGGGTGGATGTGTCCAGAGGCTTGGCCCGGGCCTGCTCGGCCAGCTCCGGCGTAATCATGTTCTGCTCGGCCAGCATCTGGATGACCAGGTCGCGCCGGGCTTTGGCCCGCTCCGGCCGGCGGCGCGGGTTGTACAGCGAGGGCCCTTTGACCATCCCCACCAGCAGCGCCACCTGGTGCAACTCCAGCTCGTGCAACGGCTGGGCGAAATAGTACTGACTGGCCAGACCGAAGCCATGCACCGCGCGCCGGCCATCCTGACCGAGAAACACCTCATTGAGGTAGGCCTCGAGGATCTCCTCCTTGGGATAGTGCCGCTCCAGCAGCACCGCCATGATCGCTTCGGTCCCCTTGCGGACCAGGCTGCGATCACTGGTCAGGAAGAAGTTCTTGACCAACTGCTGGGTCAGGGTGCTGCCGCCCTGTACCACGCTACCGGCCGTCAGGTTGACGTACATCGCCCGGGCAATGCCTTTGGGTGACACGCCGAAGTGCTGGAAAAAGTCCCGATCTTCGACCGCAATCAGCGCTTCGATCAGATAGGGCGGAGCCTGGTCCAGGCGAATCAGAATCCGGTCCTCGTTGTGGGCCGGATAGATGCCACCGATCATCAGCGGCTCCAGACGAGCCATGACCACATCATTGCCACCCGACAGACTAGTCACCTGATTGCCAGAGAAACCCACACTCAGACGCTGGGCAGGCTCAATGCCTTCAAAGAACTGAAACCCCCGGGTATAGACATCCACCCGACTGCCCGATACCGCCATCTGCCCCGGCTGGCGCGCCGCACTGACGGTGCGGTAGCCCAGCGCGCCCAGCTCAGTCACGAAGTCATCGCGACTGAGCTGTTGCCCGGCATACAGTTCCAATGGCCGGGCAAACACCTGGGCAGGCACGGCCCAGCGCTTGCCGGAGAACTTCTCCTGCACCACTGCATCCAGATAAATGACCAGTCCGGCGAACAGCACCAGCCCCACCAGACCCAGTTTTATGGTCCAGCCCAGAATGCGGCGTCCCAGCCCCGGCTTGCCCTTCGACTTCGCTTTGCGCTTTTTAGCCATAATCCCCTTGAATAACCCCGTCACTGACTACCACTACGTGCCCGCTGGCACGGCAACCAAGGTTGGCCTTGGCCCGGCCAACCCGCATAATGCCCGTATCATTCGCCCACGCAAGGATCCATCGTGAGCCTGACACTACTCAATGCCCTGAAAAATCCAGCGCTGTATGACCATCCGGTTCAGGACTTTACCCTGATTGAGACCCATATTTCCTGGGTTTTACTGACCGGAGAGTACGTTTACAAGATAAAAAAACCGGTCAACTTTGGATTTCTCGACTACTCCACACTCGAGCGTCGGGCTCATTTTTGTGCCGAAGAAGTCCGTCTCAACCGACGCCTGGCACCACAACTCTATCTGGACGTCGTTGCCGTACGTGGCAGTGAAGACGATCCACGCCTGGACGGTGATGGCCCGGTTATCGAATACCTGGTCAAAACCCGCCAGTTCCGTCAACAGGATCTGCTCAGCAACCTGCAAAAAGCCGGCGACCTGCAGCCCTGGCATATCGACCAGTTGGCGCTTAGCCTGGCCAGTTTTCACGAGCGGATCGAGCACGCCCCGCTGGACAGTGCCTGGGGCGAGCCCGAACAGGTCCATGCCCCGGTGGCGCAAAACTTCGAGCAGATCCGTCCACTGCTCAGCGCATCAGCCCAGCTGCATCAGCTCGAGCAACTTGAACAGTGGGCACATACTACCTTCCAACGCCTCCAGCCCCAACTAGCGCAACGCAAAGCTGAAGGTTTCGTGCGTGAATGCCATGGCGACATTTACCTGGACAACGTCACCCTGGTCGACGGACAAGTGACCCTGTTCGACTGCATTGAGTTCAATGACGCCTTCCGCTGGACCGACGTCATGAGCGATGTGGCCTTCATGTCCATGGATCTGGAGGACCGGGGCCTGTACGCGCTGTCACACCGTTTCGTCAACGCCTACCTGGAACAGACCGGCGACTACGCTGGCCTGGCCCTGCTCAACTACTACAAGGCCTACCGGGCCATGGTCCGGGCCAAGGTCGCACTGCTGCGCCTGACCCAACCAGTCGAAGACGCCGAACGCCAGGAAGTACTGGCCCGGTATCAGAGCTACGCCGATCTGGCCGAGTCCTACACACTGATTCCGCAACGCTTCGGCCTGCTCACCCATGGCGTCTCGGGCTCGGGCAAAAGCACCGTGGCCATGGCCGCACTCGAAGCCCTGGGCGGCATCCGCATACGCTCGGACATCGAACGCAAGCGTTTGTTCGGCAAGCAACAGACCGGGCGTCTGAATGACGGTCTGTACGCTCCCGGGCTCAGCGAACAGACCTATGCCCGACTGGCCAACCTGGCCAGTCAGATCCTGGCGGCCGGGTATTCGGTGATCGTCGACGCCACCCACCTCAAACAGCAGCAACGCGAACTGATCAGCCAAGCCATCGAACAGCAATGCGCCCCATGCCTGCTGATCCACTGTCACGCCCCGCTTGAGCAGATAGCCGACTGGCTAGAACAGCGTCAACAACAGGCTATTGACCCCTCCGACGCCGATCTGGCTGTGGTTCAGCACCAGCTTGAACAGCTCGAGCCACTCAGCGCTGATGAGCTACAGCATTGTCTGGCCGTCGACACCAGCCAACCCCAGGCTCTGGAGAAACTGCTGACGCAACTGCGTCAACGGCTCTGAGCATGCCATGGTCCTAGGGTCTCCGCGCCGGCGCCTGGCTGTACGTATCATCCAGGGCCATCTACACTGCGTGTGGGACCCAATAACAAGAAGCCCGGACACATGCAGACAAGACAGATCGAAAAGCTGGTTTTGCAGCCAGTCAGCCACGCCTTGGGGGGCATCCCAGTAGTAAGGCTTATTCATAGCCTGATGACACAGCGGGGTGACCATGAGCAATGATGAACTCCTTGGCCTACGCAATCTCGGCAAAACCTCGGTGCAATGGCTCCACGCCACGGGCATCCATAGCCTGGCGGAACTGCGCAAGCGTGGCCCGGTGGATGCGTATTGCGCGGTAAGGGCACGCGGATTCAGAGCCTCCAAGGCCCTGTTGTTCGCCCTGGCTGGCGCCCTTGAGGATGTCCACTGGAATCAACTGGACCCGGAGTACAAAGCCCACCTGCTAAAACAGTTGGAGCGTCAGCAGCTCTGAGGGTCAACTGTCTCTTCCGGCATAAAAGCGAAATAGCTCACACTGCCGAGGGATAGCGGTTGCCAGTGCCAGTAACCGGCTTTTATGTTGGATGGACATGGGACCGCCAAGCGCGCAACCAAATGCAGTAGCCACGCCGACTTGCCTGGCAGCAGGCCCGCGGGTTTTGGTTAATCAGGACCGATAAGAAGGAATGCAGCCATGTACCTCATAGGTGACCAGCCCCCCTACGCTGAAAAGCTGATCAGCACCCTGCAGAGCATCCCTGAGCAGTTGCTGGAAGGCCTGGAACCCTGCGCCGACCCTATCGCCCTGGACGCGGTCAAGGATCTTTACCAGTCGATCGGCAACAACCGCCTGTACCTGCTCAAAAGCGGCCTGCTACATGCCCTGATCGACAACAAGCCACTGTTCTATCTGCAGGAAGGTGACTTGCTGGGCCTGCGCCAAGGGCTGAATACCGCGCCCTGCACCTACCTCAGTGAAGAGCCGCTGGTGCTGATCCCCTACGATCGCGAAGCGCTGTTCCGGCATATCCATGAAAGCAATCAGCGTCAGGAACTGTTTACCCAGTACATTCTCGGCCAGGCCGCGCTGATGTCTGACGCACTGGCGCGCAGCAAGCCACCGGAAGTACGCCCGGTCACCGGATTTCAGCACTTTGCCCCCGGCGCGGAACTGATCCGCCAGGGCGACGAGGCTGACCACGTTTTCATCATCACCGAAGGCCATGCCGAAGCTTTTGTCGAAGGCATCAAGGTCGGTGATGTGCAAAAGGATGAAATTTTCGGCGCCATGGCGCTGTTCACCCGGGAAAAGCGCTCGGCCACGGTGATCGCCAGTGTGCCGACGACCGTCATGATGATCCCTAAGGACCAGTTCCTGGCGCTGATGCAGAGCAACCCCCGGATTGCCCACAGCCTGATCGAAAGCATGGCCCGACGTATCGACCTGATGAACAAGGAATTGACCCACTACAAGCAATTGGCAGGAAAATAAGTTGCAAAAGGGGTTGACTCTCAAATGATAACGATTATTATTAACACCAAGTCATCGCGAGATGGCTTGCGAAGACTCTAAAGCGCAGTCTCCTTCAGAGTTTTCTGGATAACAGCTTGTCGCAAGACAACGGTTATCTCCTCATCAGGCTAATCACGGATTTAAGCCCGCTCTCTGAGCGGGCTCTTTTTTTGCCTGTCTTTTTGTGTCTCATCAGCGCATGCTGCACGCAGATGCTTCGGCCGCTTCCAGAGTGTTTTCCAGCAGGCAGGCAATAGTCATTGGTCCTACCCCACCGGGCACCGGAGTAATCCAGGACGCTCTGCCACTGGCTGCCTCAAACTGCACATCACCCGTCAGGCGACCATCCGCCAGACGATTGATTCCAACATCCAGCACCACCGCTCCGGGCTTGATCCAGTCACCGCGAATCAACCCAGGCACACCCGTGGCCACCACCAGGATATCCGCCTGGCACACCAGTTGCGGCAAATCGCAGGTCTGCTTGTGCGCTACCAGCACCGTAGCCTCGGCCTTGAGCAATTCCAGCGCCATAGGCCGGCCAACGATGGTCGACGCACCAACCACCACCGCCAGCTTGCCGCATGGATCGACTCCGGCGCTGGCCAGCAAGCGCATGCAGCCCTTGGGCGTACAGGGTCGCAAGCCCGGTACTCCGGCGGCCAGCCGACCAAGGTTTTCCGGGTGGAAGCCATCGACGTCCTTGCCCGGAGCAATCCGACCGATCACCCGGCGCACATCAATATGCGCTGGCAGTGGCAACTGGACCAGAATCCCATGGACTGCCGGGTCAGCGTTCAACTGCTCGATCAGCATCAGCAGCTCGGTTTCGCTGACGCCGGCCGGCAGCCTGTGACTGAGCGAGCGCATCCCGACCTGCTCACAGGCGGCAATCTTGTGCCGAACATAAACCTGTGAAGCCGGATCCTCACCCACCAGTACCACCGCCAGACCCGGGACACTGGCGCCAGCCGCGCAACGTCGGGCCACCCTGGCAGCGACCTCGCTCCGCACCTGGATCGCCAGCGTCCGCCCATCAAGCACCTGGCAAGCTGACGGCACCGCCCGCTCGAGCGGCGCCTGATCTACAAAAGCACTCACTTCAGTAACCCTGCCCCGGAATCCAGCTGGTGCCCGCCAGCGGCACCCTGGCCATGGCGGCCGCCTCGACACTCAGGGCCACCAGATCCTCGGGATCGAGGTTGTGCAGGTGCGACTTGCCACAGGCGCGGGCCATGGTCTGAGCCTCCAGCACCAACACCCGCAGGTAGTTGGCCAGCCGCCGGCCACCCTCAACCGGGTCCAGGCGTTTGGCCAGTTCCGGGTCCTGGGTGGTGATGCCAGCCGGGTCGCGACCATTCTGCCAATCGTCGTAATAGCCGGCAGCCGAACCCAGCTTGCGCAACTCGCTGTCCAGGCGCGGATGGTTGTCACCCAGGGCAATCAATGCGGCGGTACCGATCGCCACCGCATCAGCACCCAGCGCCATGGCCTTGGCCACGTCGGCGCCGGTGCGGATTCCGCCAGAGACAATCAGTTGCACCTGCCGATGCATGCCCATTTCCTGCAGAGCCTGAACCGCCTGGGGAATGGCGCAGAGAATCGGGATGCCGACATGCTCGATGAACACTTCCTGAGTAGCCGCCGTTCCCCCTTGCATACCGTCGAGCACAATCACATCGGCACCGGCTTTGACCGCCAGCTTGACGTCGTAATATGGGCGGCTGGCGCCGATCTTCACATAGATAGGTTTTTCCCAGTCGGTGATCTCGCGCAGTTCGGCAATCTTGATCGCCAGATCATCCGGGCCAGTCCAGTCCGGATGCCGACAGGCGCTGCGCTGATCGACGCCAACCGGCAAGGTGCGCATGCCGGCGACCCGCTCAGTCACCTTCATGCCTAGCAACATTCCGCCGCCACCAGGCTTGGCGCCCTGGCCCAATACGATTTCAATGGCGTCGGCCTTGCGCAGATCGTCCGGGTTCATGCCGTAACGCGACGGCAGATACTGATAGACCAGATGCCTGGACTGACCGCGCTCTTCCGGGGTCATGCCGCCGTCCCCGGTGGTGGTACTGGTGCCGGCGATACTCGCACCACGACCCAAAGCCTCCTTGGCCTGGGCCGACAACGCACCAAAACTCATACCCGCGATGGTTACCGGGATATCCAGGTGGATCGGCTTTTTGGCGAAGCGGGTGCCGAGCACCACATCGGTCCCACATTTTTCCCGATAGCCTTCCAGCGGATAACGGGAAATGCTCGCTCCTAGCAACAATAGGTCATCGAAATGCGGCACCTTTCGCTTGGTCCCACCACCACGAATGTCATAGATGCCGGTCTCGGCGGCTCGCTGTATTTCCTGAATGGTCAGGCGGTCGAAGGTGGCGGACTCGCGCAGTACCGGCTCATGGGTGTCGTTCATATGCATTCCTCTCAATCAGTCAGACCGAACGGCTCAGTAGGCCGCTGCGTTATCCACCTTGAAGTTGTACAGTTGCCGGGCCGAGCCATAGCGTTTGAAGCTGGCCGGGTCCTCGTCGAAGCCGGCACGGTTAAGCAATTCCGTCAGTTCCTCCAGATGCTCTGCGCGCATGGCTTTCTCAATGCAGTCAGAACCCAGCGACTTGACCGAGCCCTTGACGTAAATGCGGGTCTCGTACAGCGAGTCGCCCAACGCATCGCCTGCATCACCGCAGACCACCAGACGCCCGGCCTGGCCCATAAAACAGCTCATATGGCCAACGCTGCCGCCAACCACGATATCGGCGCCTTTCAGCGAGATCCCGCAGCGTGCCCCGGCATCGCCGTCAATGATCAGCAAGCCGCCATGGGCCGTGGCTCCGGCCGACTGCGAGGCACTGCCCTTGACGTGCACCAGCCCAGACATCATGTTTTCAGCCACGCCGACCCCGGCATTGCCATGTATGGTGATCGTGGCTTTCTGGTTCATGCCGGCGCAGTAGTAGCCGCTGTGGCCTTGAATATCGACCGAGACCGCCTCGTTCAGGCCAACCGCCAGGTTGTGCTTGCCATCGGGATGGGTCACCAGCCACTCGCGTTCGGTGACAGCGCCGGCCTGCACATGCAGCGCCTGATTGAGTTCACGCACCGGAGTGCTGGACAGATCAATGGTTTTCATCACGTTGCTCCTCAGGCGCTCTTGCGTTCCCAGATGTACATGGTGGCGGGCTCCGGTTCCCAGACCCGGGCCTGATCGATCCCCGGTAGCCCAGCCAAAGCCTGGTATTCCGAGGCCATGGCCACGTAATCCTCGGTTTCGGCCAACACCGCCGGCTTGCAGGCGATCGGATCACGAATCACCGCAAAACCTTCACGGGTGCCAATGGCGAAAGTGAAGAAGCCATCCAGATCGTTCAGGGCATGATCCAGCGCCTGTTTGAGCGAGTCGCCTTCACGCAGGCGCCAGGTCAGGTAGGCGGCGGCCACCTCGGTGTCGTTTTCGGTTTCGAACTGCAAGCCACGGCGCTTGAGCTCCTGACGCAGGCGGCTGTGATTGGACAGCGAACCGTTGTGCACCAGGCACAGGTCATTACCCGTGGAGAACGGGTGGCTGCCTTCCATGGTTACCGCGCTTTCAGTGGCCATGCGGGTATGGCCGATGATATGGCTGCCTTTCATGGCGCTGAGTGAGAAACGCTCGGCAATCGCCGCCGGCAAGCCCATGCCCTTGAGAATCTCGATGCTCTGACCGATGCTCATCACCCGCACCTCGGGCGCCAGCTCGGTCAGCGCGGCGCGCGCCTGACGCTCATCGGCATTGAGTTTGAGCACAACCGCATCAGCATTGCTGAACCAGTCCAGCGAGCAACCCAGACGCCCTTCCAGCGCGCCCATCAGGCTGCTCCAGTCATAGTCTGCCGTGGTGCTTTGCAGCGTCAGCTTGATCCAGCCATCGACCACTTCATCGCCGTAGATGGCGAAGCCAGCACTGTCCGGTCCGCGATCGGTCATCGCCAGCAGCATCGGCTCGAACAGGGCACCAAGCTGCGATTCCAGTTCAGGGTTCTTCAGATACAACCCGACAATTCCACACATAAACACATCCTCACTACGTTCGGGAGCCTGAGGCCCAGGCCTCGGGCGGCTTCAAAAGAATTCGGTATACCGCTGTACTTCCCAGTCACTGACATGGCGGCTGTATTCCACCCACTCCATGCGCTTGAGCTTGATGAACTCATCGACAATTTCCGATCCCAGCACTTCGCGGAACAGCGGATCGGCTTCCAGCGCCAGACAGGCTTCATTGAGATTCTGTGGCAGAGTCTTGATCCCGCGTGCGGTGATATCCTCCAGACTCAAGTTGTAGAGGTTCTCGTTGCAGGGCTGGCCCGGCTCCAATTGACGGTCGATACCGTCCAGACCGGCGGCGATGATCGCGGCGGTGACCAGATAGGGATTGCAGCCAGCATCAGGCAGGCGGAACTCGATCCGGCCATAGGGAATGCGCACCATCGCCGAGCGGTTATTCTCGCCATAGGCGATAAAAGCTGGCGCCCAGGTCGCCCCTGACAACGAGCGCCCCACCACCAGGCGCTTGTAGGAATTGACCGTCGGCGCGGCAAAGGCACACAACGCCGGCCCATGGGCCAACAGCCCGGCGGCGAAGTGATAGGCCATCTTCGATAACCCCATACCAGAGGGGTCTGCCGGGTCGTGGAACAGGTTGGAGCAGTCCTTGCTGGCCAGCGAAATATGAAAGTGCATACCGTTGCCCGAGCGGCGCGGGTCCGGCTTGGGCATGAACGAGCAGATCATGCCCAGTTCATTGGCAATCTCGCCGGCAGCCATGCGAAAGAAGGTGAAGCGATCGGCCGAGGTCATGGCGTCGCTGTAGGTATAGTTGATCTCGAACTGGCCGTTGGCATCCTCATGATCGATCTGGTAGATGTCGAAATCGACCTGCTGCAGCGCTTCGGTCAGGCGCTCGAGAAACTCCCGCGAACGTGACAAGCCCTTGTAGTCGTAGCAGGGCTTATCCAGAGTGTCGCTGGCATCAACCAGTTGCAACTGTCCTCGTTCATCACGGCGGAACAGGCTGAACTCCGGCTCCAGGCCGGTATTCATGGTCCAGCCCCGGTCTGTCAGTCGTTCGATCTGGCGCTGCAACACATAGCGGGTGTCATAGGGGTGCGGCTGGCCGTTGACATGACCGATACACAGCAGCCGGCCGTAGCCCGGCTGCCAAGGCACCGGGGTCAGAGTCGACAGATCGCCCCTGGCCATGAAGTCCGGCCCATGAGGCTCCATGCCCATGCCACAAATGGCGAAGCCGGCAAACCCGGCACCTTCCTCGGCTACAGCCTGGAGGCCACTGACCGGTACCGACTTGGTTTTGGCAGCACCATGAATATCGACAAACTGCGCCAGCACGTACTTGATACCGTACTGTTCAATGATTTGCTGTGTCTCGCTGGGCAACATGGGATAGCTCCTTTCGGCAAATTATTCCACACAGGAATTTTAATTTCACCATAAGAAATGCAATCCGCTTGCCAAGTCCTCCAGATGCGAGAAAAGCCTGTCAAAATGCCGCGTAATGGGTATATCTATGGAAAAATGCCCCTGCCCCGGATGCGCTGGTTGTTGTCATGACGATGCGTTTGCGCACATTCTTGGTGCTAAATTTAATTTACCGATCTGAAAGCGTGCATACTCAATGGCCAAATCAAGCGACACCCAACCACGCCTCAAGCTGGAGCAATATCTGGGCATGCAGATTCGCCGTCAACGTCAGGCCCAAGGGCTGAAGATCACCGACGTGGCGCGCATTGCCGGCATCAGTCAGGGCATGCTGAGCAAAATAGAAAACGCCCAGGTGTCTACCAGTCTGGATACCCTGACACGCCTGTGCGATGTGCTGGGCCTGCCAATGTCGAAACTGTTCAGTCAGTATGATCAGCAAGGTGGAGGCGCATTGCTGGTCCACAGTGGTGAGGGGCTGGAAGTGGTGCGCCGCGGCACCGAGAAAGGCCACACCTATCAGTTGCTCAACCACACCCGTGGGCCGAAAAAGAGCTTCGAGGCCTACATGATCAGCATGGATGATGCTGCCGAAGAGTTTCCAACCTTCTCCCACCCCGGCACTGAGTTCATTCACCTGCTCGAAGGCCGGCTGGTTTATCGGCATGGCAACCAGCTTTACCCCATGGGTCCTGGTGACAGCCTGACCTTCGACGCCGAAGTGCCCCACGGCCCGGAAACCCTGGTTGAGGTGCCCATCCGCCTGCTGTCGGTAATGAATTACGACCAGAACTGAGCACTCGGCGGCCGCAGCCTGCTGCGGCCGACATCCCGCCCCCAATATGCGCTGATCCCCACCCCTGCGGCCTGCTGCCAATTCTGCCATTGGCACAGCCCTTGCTTTTGCCCCTGATAACCAGATTACAAAAACATCAGCATCCCGCTTGCCGGTCTGCCACCGGCTGATCAGCCAGGAGGCGGCACTTGCCGCCCGAACAGGTGCCGTTATGCTCAGTCCGATTTTTCAGCTCTACACCCCTTCATCGCTAGGCCTCAAGGCCAGCGCGTTTACCGTTCATGGCCTGCGCAACCACAGTTGGACGCCAATCCTGCTGGCTCGCCTGCACGAATTGCGTCAGAGCGTCGACGTCCAGGCCAGCATGCGCTGGGTCGATAGTTTCAACCGCCTGCGCCAACGCCAGGGCCGCTCAGCCAAACGCTTTCCGGCCTCACCCTGCGCACTGCTGGATCAACTGTTGCGTCTGGGCGAATTGCGCCGCATCTCACCGGTGGTCGATCTGTACAACCACTGGTCGCTGAGTACCGGTCTGTCGATCGGGGCTCATGATCTACGTCATATCGCCCTGCCGGTTCGGTTGGATATCAGCCGGGGGCACGAACACTTTCACCCGCTGGGGGCCGAACAGAACATGACGCTAGCCGAAGGCGAATACGCCTATTTCGACGCCAATCAGCAGGTGATCTGCCGGATGGACTATCGCCAGTGCGCGGTCAGCGCCCTGCAGGCCGAAAGCCAGGAAGCCCTGTTCATCGTCCAGGGCCATCCGGATACCAGTACCGCCGAACTGCAACAGTGCGTGCACGGCCTGAAAGCCGATCTGACCCGGCTGTGCAGCAACCTCAACCCCACCCAGACTGCCTGTTCACAGGATTAAGGAGTCATCATGCGCTGGCTGAAACCGGACTCACCGCACCACCTGCCACTGCACGACTGGCAACAGTCCCTGCTCGCGGGCGACTGGGAGCGAGCCCTGGCGCTTGAGTCCGGGCGCATGCCGGCCGCGCTGCGCGAACAACTGCAGCGGCTGCCGGCGGTCGACAACCAGCCTGGCATGCACGCCCTGCTCGAGCGTCTTGAGGCGCTCAACCGGCATACCCTGCAGGCGATCGATCAGGTCGAGGGCAGCCTGGCCGAGATTTCCGCACGCAGTGGCGAGCAACTGACATTCCTGAATCAGACCCGTGGCTTTCTTGGTGACAGCAGTCACAGCGCCGAGCAGCTGCGTACCGAAATGGATCTGGAACTGCAGGCTACCCAAGGCTTTTTCAGCCAGCAGTTCGCCGAACTGGTCGAGGCCATTGAGGCGCGCAGCCAGGGTTCACGCGGAGTCATCGACGCCATCGACAATATTGGTCGCACGGTACAGTTGCTATCGATCAATGCCGCCATCGAAGCCGCTCACGCCGGTGAGTCCGGTCGGGGCTTCGCCGTGGTCGCCCAGGAAATCCGTGAACTGGCACTGCGCACCCAGGACAATGTCCAGAAAGCCTATGAACAGATCGACCTCAGCCCACTGGCCGGACAACTGGAAGAGATGCTTAAAACGGCCGAAACCCAACTGGCCATGCTCGGTCAGCGCGTCAGCGAATCGCTGCAAACCCTGCACGGCCTGCTCGACCGCATGGCCGAACATCTGGGCCAGATCGAAACCAACAACCGGGTAATCGCCGCAGGCGTGACCATTGGCGAGGCCGGCGATCAGCATCTGCGCAGCCGGACCAACTGGAGCCTGGACCTGCTGCACGATCTGCAGGATATCCAGCGCAGCGATGGCGCGCAGAACATGCAGCGCCTGCTCAACGAGGAAAAGCTGCAACTGCAGCACGACTACGACCGTCTGGCCGACATCCGCCAGCGCGGCGAAGTACGCATCGCCATCGAGCCACATTTCAAAGGGCTGTCATTTCGCACCGCCCCCGGTGCCGCTCTGGTCGGTCTGGACGCCGACCTGGCCCGCGCCTTCGCTAACTGGCTGGGGGTCAAGTGCCAGTTCGTCGAATACCCCTGGGACCGCTGCCTGCAATTGCTTGAGGCCGGCCCCCAGCGCCGCGAACGCGAGGCCGACTTGGTCTGGAGCGCTTTGCCTCCAATGCCCGAATACCAGCAGGTAGCCTTTTCCAATCCCTATGTGTTCCTGCCCTATATCCTCGCCAAGCGGGCCGGTGACACACGGATACGCGGGATTGATGACCTGCAGGACAAGGTACTGGGGTGTATCAACGACCCAGCCGCGCTCGAAACCCTGGCCGCGCGCGGATTACGCTGGCAAGCCAACCGGCAACAGGCCGGTGGCCGCATTGCGCTGGCCAATCTGCTGGCCTACAACGACCAGAGCCAGATTCATGACTGCCTGGCCGATGGCGTGGTCGATGCCTTTGCCGTCGACCTGCCGATTTATCACTGGGCCTGTCACGGCCCGGACAGCCCCTGGCGCGGCAAGCTGGAAATCCTGCCGGGCAATCTCAGCCCCCAATTGTGGTTCTACAGCGCGGCTGTGGCCAACCAGCCTGGCAGTACCAGCCTGCTCAAAGCCATCAACCAGTTCATTGACGAGTTCCGACCCAGCGCCAGCTACCGTGAATTGATCACTCGTTGGCTGGGTCATGGGTACGACGATCCCAACTGGCACTTCAGCCCCGGCGTTCAGAGCCTGAGCACCCTGGAAGACAGTCTGTAGGCTGGCCAATACCTCACCATAAAAAATTCCTCTCAGGATTTTTATTTTCCTCACAGTATTGACTGAAAAACCGCGCTTCGCTTATAAAAAACATATAGCGAATATTTTATTCCTGGCAGTTAAATCTCTTCACAAGTGAATTGAATGTTTACCCATGAAGACGCCAGGCAGGTTTCAAATACTGAGAGGGGGCTTGCCATGCCCAGCGCGTCACAGCACTACACCATCAAGATCAGTTGCCCGGCCACCTCCGGCATCGTCGCCGCGGTTACCAGCTACCTGGCCGGCCAGGGTTGCTACATCAGTGAAATGTCGCAGTTCGACGACGAGTTCCAGGACATGTTTTTCATGCGCGCGGTGTTTCGCTTCAACACCGGAGTGAATGCCGATCTCGCCAACCTGCGTGCAGGCTTCGATGATGTCGCCCAGCGTTTCGACATGCGCTGGGAACTGTTCGACAACAGCCGGCCGATGCCGGTCTTGCTGATGGTCAGCAAGTACGACCACTGCCTGACCGACCTGTTGTACCGCCACCACAAGGGCGAGCTGGACATGCGGATCACCGCGATCGTCTCCAACCACCTTGATCTGCGGCCAATGGCCGAGCGCGAAGGTATCCGCTTCATCTATTTGCCGGTGAACAAGGACAACAAGGCTCAGCAGGAAGCCGAGTTGCTGAAGATCGTCGAGGAAACCGGCACCGAACTGGTGGTGCTGGCCCGCTACATGCAGATTCTCTCTGATGAGTTGTGCGACAAGCTGGCCGGCCGGGCGATCAACATCCATCACTCGTTCCTGCCCGGTTTCAAGGGCGCCAAACCCTATCACCAGGCCTGGGAGCGCGGCGTCAAGCTGATTGGCGCCACTGCCCACTATGTCACCGCCGACCTCGACGAAGGCCCGATCATCGAACAGCAGGTCCAGCGGGTCGATCACACCTACCTGCCCGAAGACCTGGTCGCCATCGGCCGCGATACTGAAACCGTGGCCCTGTCCAAGGCGGTCAAGTACCACCTCGAACACCGGGTGTTTCTCAACAATGAGCGCACAGTGATTTTTCGTTAAACACGCACGGACTAAGTAGCTCGGTTGGTGCTGAGCTGTTCTGGACCGTTAGATGCCAGGGATGGCATCTACGAGCGTACAGGGATGTATTTACAGCGTGTCCAGAACAGCTCAGCACCAACCGGGCTGACACCGAAATTACCCGGCAGCATGCCCAGGAGGCCCCATGCCGTTCAGTCTGTTGAAATACGGCCTGTCATCCGACTACCCGATCGAGGTCGATTTGCCCGCACCAACTGAGCTCAAGCCGAGCTATGACGTGGTGATCATCGGCGGCGGAGGCCACGGTCTGGCAATCGCCTACTACCTGGCTAAATACCACGGCATCACCAATGTCGCGGTGCTGGAAAAATCCTACCTGGGTAGCGGCAACACTGCGCGCAACACAGCGGTGATCCGTTCCAACTACCTGACCAGCGAGGGCGTGCGGTTCTATGCCGAGTCGGTGCGCCTGTTCAAGGAACTGTCGAACGAATTCGACTTCAACATCATGTACTCAGAGCGCGGTCAATTGACTCTGGCGCACACCGACGCCACGGTGCGCGCCTTTCGCCAACGCGCCGAAGTCAACAAGCACTTCGGTGGCCGCACCGAGATGATCGACCGTCAGCAGATCCGCGAACTGGTGCCGAGCCTGAACCTGGACCCCGGGCATCTACCGGTTCTGGCCGGGCTCTGGCATATCGACGGCGCCACTGCCCGCCACGACGCGGTGGCCTGGGGCTACGCCAAGCAGGCGGCCAAACGCGGCGTGGAAATTCATCAGTTGACCGAAGCCCAGGACTTTGTGCTCGACGGCGACCGGGTCAGCGCCATCAAGACCAACCGTGGCACCGTGCGCTGCGGCTGCGTGGTGCAGGCCATTGCCGGGCACAGCTCGCTGCTGCTGAACAAGCTGGGCATCCGCGCACCGATTCACAGCTACCCGCTACAAGCCATGGTCACCCAACCATTCAAGCCCTTCCTCGACCCCTTGGTCAGCTCTTCGGCCCTGCACTGCTACGTCCAGCAGACCAGCCGCGGCGAGGTGGTGTTTGGCGGTGGCTCGGATCCCTACCCGCTGTACAACACACGCTCGACCCTGGAACTGAAAGAAAGCCTGCTGGCCCATGCCATCGAGATGTTCCCGTTTCTGGCCCAGGCCAAGCTGATGCGCCAGTGGGCCGGCATCACCGACATGACCCCGGACTACAGCCCGATCATGGGGCTGTCGCCGCTGGACAACTACTACCTGGACGCCGGCTGGGGTACCTGGGGCTTCAAGGCCACCCCGATCTGCGGCAAGACCATGGCCGAACTGGTAGCCAGCGGCGGACAGGTACCGGAGCTGATCCAGCCCTTTGCCCTAGAGCGTTTCTCACGCTTCGAGCAGGTCAACGAAATGGGCGCCACCGCCGCCAGCCATTGAGGATGCAATCATGAAAATCATGCCCTGCCCGCTCAACGGGCCGCGCAACATCAGCGAATTCACCTATGGCGGCGAATTCAAACTCATGCCCGACCCCAACACCTGCTCGGATGCCGAATGGGCCGACTATGTGTTCAACAGCGACAACCTCGCCGGAGTAGTCACCGAGTGGTGGATGCACTCGGCCAGCAGCTACTGGTTTCTGGCCGAGCGTCACACCGTTACTGACCAGATCATTCGTACCTACGACCCCAGCGAGCGCTTCAGCCAACGGGTCGAATTCAACCTGCCGGCCAGCCGTGAAGAGGAAGTCAGCGCATGAACAGCCCTGAGCGTATAAGCAATCCTGAGCGCCTGCCCGCCCCGATGGGCCTGCTGATCGATCGCAGCAAGCCTATGCAGTTTCGGTTTGATGGCCGCGACTACCAGGGTCTGGCCGGTGACAGCATCGCAAGCGCACTGCTCGCCAACGGCCAGTGGCTGCTGTCACGCTCGTTCAAGTACCACCGCCCCCGCGGGCCGCTGACCCTGGCTGGCGAAGATGCCAATACACTGGTGCAACTGGCCCAGCAACCCAATGCGCTGGCCGACCGCCAGAGTCTTAGCGAAGGCCTGGAGGTCTGGGCCCAGAATGTCAGCGGCTCACTGACGCGTGACCGCGACGCCTACCTGGGCAAATTCTCTCGTTTCATGCCGGTCGGCTTCTATTACCGCAGTTTCTACAAACCCAAGGGCGTGTGGAAATACTGGGAGCCCTTGATCCGCAAGAAAGCCGGGCTCGGTGTGCTGGATCTCGACGCCCGTGGCGGTTATCACGACAAGGCCTTTGTGTTTACCGACGTCGCGGTGATTGGCGCAGGCCCTGCCGGCTTGCAGGCAGCCCTGAGTGCCGCCGACGCCGGCGCCCAGGTATTGCTGGTCGAGCAGCAAGCCTACCTGGGCGGAGCTCTGGCCTGGAGCCGCTTCGCTGCCGACGCTGGCGCGGCGGATCGGCTGCGGCGCAACCTGATCGACAGGGTCGAGCAGCACCCCAATATCCGGGTCATGACCGACGCGACCTGCAACGCCTGGTTCAGCGACAACTTCCTGCCGGTGATCCAGCGGCAACGGCTGTACAAGGTCCGGGCCAAACAGTGCATTCTCGCCAGCGGCGCTTTTGATCAGCCGGTGGTGTTTCACAACAACGACCTGCCCGGCATCCTGCTGACCAGCGCCGTCCAGCGGCTGATGAAGCTCTATGCAGTCAAACCCGGGAAACGGGCCGTGGTATTGACCGGCAATGATCACGGCTACCTGGCCGCCCTCGACCTGCATCAGCAAGGCGTTGAGGTCGCCGCACTGGTTGATCTGCGTGCACAGCCGCACGACCCGCTGCTGTTGACCCAGGTGCAAACCTGCGGCATTGCCTGCCACCTGGGCAGTACCGTGTACGCGGCCCGCACCGGGCGCAGCGGCCTGCACCTGGGCGGCGTCGAAATCCGCCGGATCAGCGGGCGGGGTAAGGTCCAGAACGGTGGTACAGAACTGGACTGTGACCTGCTATGCATGTCCTCAGGCTACATGCCGGTCTATCAACTGGCCTGTCAGGCCGGCGCCAGGCTCAGCTACGATGACGCCAGTGCCAGCTTCCGTCTCAGCGGGCTGCCGGACAACCTGCTGCTGGCCGGCTCGGTCAACGGCTGGCAGCAACTCGACAACGTGCTTGCCGACGCCCGCCGCGCCGCGCACCAGGCGCTGCACGGCCTGGCCCTGGAGCCGCAGGATCAGGCGGGCATGCTGCAGCCGGAACCCAGCGCTAATGCCGACTGGCCGCTGTTCGCCCACCCCAAGGGCAAGGAGTTCGTCGACTTCGACGAAGACCTGCAGATCGCCGATATCGTCAACGCCACCCGTCACGGCTACCGCGACGTGCAACTGGTCAAACGTTTCTCCACCGTAGGGATGGGACCCTCTCAGGGGCGCCACTCGGCCCTGCCGACCGCCCGCCTGGTCGCTGCCGCAACCCAGCGCACGGTCAGCGAAACCGGTGTGACCACCGCCCGCCCGCCGTTCGTCGCGGAAAGCCTGGCGCATATCGCCGGACGCGGCTTCGACCCGTATCGCCAGACGCCGATGCATCAGCGCCACCTGCAGGCCGGAGCACAACTGATGCCGGCCGGCAACTGGCAGCGACCGGCCTATTACGGCCCGGCTGATCAACGTGATGCCTGTATCCAGGCCGAAGCCCTGAACGTGCGCAACAACGTTGGGCTGATCGATGTGTCGACTCTTGGCGGGCTGGATCTGCGCGGTCCGGATGCGGCCGAATTACTCAACCGGCTGTATACCTTCGCCTTCGTCAAACAGCCGATAGGTCGCTCGCGCTACGCGCTGATGACCAACGAACAGGGCGTGGTGATCGACGATGGTGTCTGCGCCCGGTTTGCCGAACAGCACTTCTACGTCACCGCCACCACCAGCGGTGTCGAGCGCATCTACCAACAGATGCTTAAGTGGAACGCCCAGTGGCGGCTGAACGTCGATATCACCAACCTGACCACCGCACTGGCCGCAGTCAATCTGGCCGGACCACTGGCGCGTCAGGTACTGGCCAAGCTGTGTACTGACGTTGATCTGTCCGCCGAAGGCTTTCCCTATCTGGGCGTGCGTACCGGTACTGTAGCCGGGGTACCGGCGCGTCTGCTGCGGGTCGGTTTTGTCGGTGAACTGGGTTATGAAATCCATGTTCCGGCGCGCTATGGCGAGTACCTGTGGGATGCCTTGATGCAGGCCGGGGCCGAGTTCGGCATCCGGGCGTTCGGGGTCGAGGCCCAGCGCCTGCTGCGTCTGGAAAAAGGTCATGTGATCATCGGCCAGGACACCGATGGCATGACCCGTATCGACGAGATCGACATGACCTGGGCGATTGCCCGCAAGAAGCCGTTCTTCGTCGGCAAACGCTCGGTGGAAATTCTCGAAGCCCAGCCACTCAAGCGCAAACTGGTTGGATTCCGCCTGCCGGCAGACTCACCCAGACCGCTGGAAGGTCATCTGGTATTAAACGGCGCACAGATCAGCGGCAACATCACGTCCTGCGAGTACTCGCCCACGCTGAACGCAATCATCGGCATGGCCTATGCCGGTGCCGATCAGATCAGACCAGGCCAACACCTGCCGATCCGTGTCGAAGGTGGCCAGATGGTCCATGCCGAGGTAGTCGAGCTGCCGTTCTACGATCCCGAAACCCGTCGCCAGGAGCTGTGATCATGATCAGTCCCACCCAATACCCCGCCCGCAGCCCGCTGTATCACTTGCAGGCCAATGCCCAACTGAGCAGGCTGGGCAATAGCCTGACGGTCGCCCGCTACAGCAGCGGCGAAACAGAAACGGCCAGGCGCTGCGCGCTGGTCGATCTGTGCAACCTGGCCCGGGTCGGCTTTCGGGGCGCAGACAGCGCCCACTACCTTCAGGCCCAGGGTTTCGAGCTACCCCCGGCCCCCAACCTGGCCCTGCGCCAGACCGACGGCAGTCTGGTGGCACGCCTGTCACGCACCGAGTACTTGCTGCTGAGCAGTCTGGGCGACCAGGGTCAACGCCTGCAACGCCTGGAAAATGGCTGGCAGCAGGACGCCACGGCCAACTACCTGCTGCCCCGTACCGACAGCCATGCCTGGCTGAGGCTGTGCGGGCAGCATTGTGCCGAGGTCATGGCCAAACTCTGTGCGGTCGACCTGCGCCCTCAGAGCTTCCCGCCACTGGCAGTGGCGCAGACCTCGGCGGCCAGGATCAATGTCATCGTAATCAACGCCGGCACGCCGCTCCAGCCTTGCCTTGAATTGCTGTGCGACCGCGCCGCTGCCGAATACTTCTGGGCTGCGCTGCTGGATGCCATGGGCGAGTTCGACGGTTGCCCCGTGGGCATAGAAACCCTGATTTGAGCTGCCGAGATGATGGAGAAAAACGACTATCGGGTACCGTCATTGCAGCGCGGGCTTGAGATTCTGCAACTGTTCCATGCTGGGCAACGCAGTCTGAGCATGAACGCGATGGCCGAAGCGCTGGAGGTTAGCGTGTCGGCGCTGTACCGCATCGTCCAGACCCTTAGCGACATGGGCTATCTGCACAAGATCGGCACCAACAGCTACGAACTGGGGCCGGCGGTGGTCAGTGACGGTTTCCGCTATCTGGCCAGTCGCGATATCGTCGAGGTGGCCATGCCCCACCTCAACGACCTGCGCGATCGCACCTCGCTGTCCTGTCACCTGAGCATCCGCGAACAGACCGACAGCCTGTACCTGTATCGGGCGTTTGCCGGCCAACGCCTGTCGGTCAACATTCCGATCGGTAGTCGCATCGCCTGTCACCGCAGCGCAATGGGCCGGGTCCTGCTGTGTGATTTGACCGATGGCGAGCTGGAACAGCTCTACCGCTACTGTCGCCTGGACGACCATCCGCCACCCGGCCCGCGCAGCCTGCCGGAGCTGCGGCATCAGGTAGAGAGCGATCGAGAACGCGGCTGGGTACTGAGCCGCTCCGATTATTCAACGGCAATCGCCTGCGCGATCCGTGACCACCGCCAGCGAATCATTGCCGCAATCAACCTGTCGGGGCCCGAAGCCTTGCTGGAGGACGAGCAGACCCAGGCCAGCTACCGCCAGGAACTGCTGGCCGTGGCCGCACGGATTTCCCGCCAGATGGGTGCGGTTTAACCCGCACCCTCTTGCGCGTTAGTGGTTTCAAGCCAGCCACCACCGAGCGCCCGGAACAGATCAACCTCGCTGCTGAGCAGCGCCAGTTGCTCGCTCAACCACTGCTGGCGGGCATTGAACAGTTCGCGCTGGGCATCAAGCAGAGTCAGATGGCTCTCGACTCCGCCACGATAGCGTTGCTCGGCCAGCCGGTAATACTGCTCGTTGGCCTCAACCAGCGCCTGACGGGCCTGCAGTTGGGCGCCGTAACCCTCACGCGCCGCCAGTGCATCGGCTACCTCACGGAACGCCTCCTGCAAGGTAGCTTCATACTCGGCCACCCGAGTGTCACGACTGAGCTCGGCATAGTCGAGGTTGGCCTGCAGCCGTCCAGCATTGAAGATCGGCAGCGCGATCGACGGCGCGAAGTTCCAGTAACCCGAGCCACCATCGAACAGCCCGGATAGCTCGTTGCTGGCGGTACCCGCGGCCCCGGTCAAGCGAATGCTCGGAAAGAATGCCGCCCGCGCCGCACCGATACTGGCATTGGCCGCCAGCAGCCGGTGTTCGGCCTGACGCACATCCGGGCGCTGCAGCAATACCTCGGAAGACAGGTCGGCCGGCAACGCCGGCAGCGCCACCGCCTCCAGAGTGCGCGATTCCAATGGTGCCAGCGCCTGCTCCTGGCCAACCAGGCGCGCCAGGGCATTGCGATCCTGGGCCACCAGCCGCTGATACTGGGCCACCGCAGCCCGGGCAGATTCCAGCGCTGCTCGTGACTGCGCCAGTTCCAGTGTCGAAGCAATCCCTTCACGCTGACTCAGGGTGATCAGGTCATAACTCTGCTGATAATTGGCCATGGTTTCCTCGGCCAGTTGCAACAGGTTCTGATCCGCCTGCCAGGTCAGGTAGGCCCTCGCTACACTGGCCACCAGGGCCGTATGCACTCCGCGCCGGGCCTGTTCAGTAGCCAGATACTCTTCCAACGCCTGCTCCGACAGGCTGGCGATCCGGCCGAACAGATCCAGCTCCCAGGCCACATCCAGGGTGGCGCTGTATTGACTGCTGATCATGGCCTGGTCGCCGGCGCTGAGACTGGCCGGCAGCCGGGTCCGGGCACCGCTGCCGGAGGCCGACAGCTCCGGCAAGCGCTCAGCCCGCTGGACCCGGTACAGAGCCCGATAGGCCTCGACATTCAGCGCCGCCACCCGCAAGTCACGATTGTGTTCCAGCGCACTGGCGATCAGGGTCTGCAACTGCGGATCCTGGAAGTAGTCACGCCAGCCAGCCAGGCTCAACTGCGCCTCACCAGGCAAGTCGTTGGCCGCCTGCCAATCCATCGGTACCGGCGCCGGCGGGCGCTGGTACTCGGGTATCAGTGAACAGCCGGTCAGTCCCAGCATCGCCACCATCATCAACGAAGCCTTGAAGTTCATGGGCGCACCTCCGCAGCCGGTGCATCCGCTTCAGGTTCAGGCTTGCGCGAGAACAGCGAAGAGATCAGCACGAAGAACAGCGGCACCCAGAAGATCACTAGCACCGTAGCCGCAGCCATGCCACCCAGCAGACCGGTACCGATCGAATGTGCACTACCGGCCCCGGCACCGCTGGAAATGGCCAGCGGCAACACCCCCATGCTGAATGCCAGCGAGGTCATGATGATCGGCCGCAAGCGCATCCGGCAGGCCTCGACCGCCGCATTGATCAACGACAGTCCCTGCAAGTGCAAGCTCTTGGCAAACTCGACGATCAGAATCGCGTTACGGGCCGTCAGACCAATGGTGGTCAGCAGACCGACCTGGAAGAACACATCGTTGGACAGTCCGCGACCCATGGTCGCCAGCACCGCGCCGATGATCCCCAGCGGCACCACCAGCATCACGGCCAGCGGAATCGACCAGCTTTCATACAGCGCCGCCAGACACAGGAACACGATGATCAGTGACAGGGCATAAAGTGCCGGCGCCTGGTTGCCGGACAGCCGCTCTTCATAGGACAGCCCGGTCCAGGAGTAACCCACCCCCGGTGGCAACTGGGCGGCAATCTCCTCGACTGCCCGCATAGCATCCCCAGAGCTGTAGCCCGGCGCCGCTTCACCCAGGATCTCGACCGCCGACACACCGTTGTAACGCGCCAGCTTCGGCGGTCCATAGGTCCATTTGCCCGAGCTGAAGGCGCTGAACGGCACCATATCGCCGGCGGCATTGCGCACATACCACTGATTGAAGTCTTCCGGGTTCATCCGCGAGCTGGCTTCGCCTTGCAAGTAGACCCGCTTGACCCGGCCACGGTCGATAAAGTCGTTGACATACCCCGAGCCCCAGGCAATCGACAGCGTACTGTTGATATCTGTCAGCGACACGCCGAGCACCCGGGCCTTTTCATCATCGATCGTCAGTTGATATTGCGGCTCGTCATCCAGGCCGTTGGGGCGCACCGCCATCAGCATCGGATGTTCATTGGCCATACCGAGGAACTGGTTGCGAGCCTGCATCAGTACTTCATGTCCAACTCCGGCGTTATCCTGCAGGAACAGGTTGAAGCCAGTAGCGTTACCCAGTTCCATCACCGCCGGCGGGGCGAAGGCAAACACCTGGGCATCCAGCAATTCGCCAAATTTCTCCTGGGCCCGGCCCGCCAGGGCGAACACGCTTTGCTCCGGCCGAGTACGCTCTTCCCAGGGCTTGAGCATGATGAAGGCGATACCCGAGTTCTGGCCGCGGCCGGCAAAGTTGAAGCCGCTAACGGTGAACACCGAACTGACAATGTCGCTCTCGTCTTCCAGCAGGTAACGGCGCACTTCGTCGATACTGGCCTGGGTCCGCTCGGTGGTCGAACCCACCGGGGCAGTGATCTGGGCAAACAGCACGCCCTGATCCTCATCCGGCAGGAAGGCGGTGGGCAGACGCAGGAACAGGAACACCATGATCACCCCAATCAGCAGATACAGCGCCAGGTAGGGCGTCTTGTTGCGCAGAATACCGGCTACGCTGCGCTGATAGCTGTCCACACCGCGATTGAAGGTCCGGTTGAACCAGCCGAAGAACCCACGCTTTTCATGGTGATGCCCGGCCTTGACCGGCTTGAGCAGGGTGGCACACAGCGCCGGGGTAAAGATCAACGCCACCAGTACCGACAGCACCATCGCCGAGACGATAGTGATCGAGAACTGCCGGTAGATGACCCCGGTCGAACCGCCAAAGAACGCCATCGGAATAAACACCGCCGACAGCACCATGCCGATACCGACCAACGCGCCCTGGATCTGGCCCATCGACTTGCGGGTTGCCTCACGCGGCGGCAGGCCTTCTTCGCTCATCACCCGTTCGACGTTCTCCACCACCACGATCGCATCGTCCACCAGCAAACCAATAGCCAGCACCATGGCGAACATGGTCAGCACGTTGATGCTGAAACCGAAGGCCGACATGACACCGAAGGTGCCCAGAATAACCACCGGGATTGCCAGGGTTGGAATCAGGGTGGCGCGCCAGTTCTGCAAGAACAGGAACATCACCAGGAAAACCAGCACTACGGCCTCAATCAGGGTATGCACCACGTTGGTGATCGACGCCGAAACCACCGGCGCAGTCTCGTACGGATAGACCACATCGACCCCGTCGGGAAAGAACGGCCTGAGCCGTTCAACGGTATCCTTGACCGCCTTGGTGGTATCCAGCGCATTGGCGCCGGTGGCCAGATTGATGGCGATCCCCGTGGCTGGCTGACCATTGTACTGAGCATTGGTACTGGCGTTCTGGGCGCCCAGCTCAACCCGGGCGACATCACCCAGGCGTACCTGGGAACCATCGCGGTTGACCTTGAGCAGAATGTCGCGGAACTGCTCGGGGGTCTGCAGACGAGTTTTGCCGATGATAGTCGCGGTCAGTTGCTGTTCTTCGACCGAGGGCATGCCGCCCAATTGACCGGAAGCAATCTGAACGTTCTGCTCCTGAATCGCGCTACGCACATCACTGGGGGTCAGACTGAAATTGTTCAGCCGTGCCGGGTCCAGCCAGATCCGCATGGCATAGGGCGCGCCAAAGACCTGAAAGTCGCCAACCCCGGGGGTACGCGACAGCGGGTCCTGCAGGTTGGACGTAATGTAGTCGGCCAGGTCCGGACCGGTCAGGCTGCCGTCGGTGGACACCAGGCCAATCACCATCAGGAAGTTGACCGTGGACTTGGTGACCCTGATCCCCTGCTGCTGTACTTCCTGGGGCAGCATTGGAGTCGCCAGTTGCAGCTTGTTCTGCACCTGAACCTGGGCGATATCCGGGTCGATCCCTTGCTCGAAGGTCAGGGTGATGCTCATGCTGCCGTCGGCATTGGTCGACGAGGACATGTAACGCAAGCCATCGATACCGTTCATCTGCTGTTCGATGACCTGAACCACTGTGTCCTGCACGGTCTGGGCTGAGGCCCCAGGATAGCTTACGGAAATCCCTACGGCCGGAGCGGCGATGCTGGGGTACTGGTTGACCGGCAGGCTGAGTACCGACAGCCCGCCAGCCAGCATGATCACCAAGGCGATCACCCAGGCGAAAATAGGTCGATCAATAAAAAATTTCGACATGCGTCAGATTCCTTTTCAGCCTTCTACCGGCTCGGCGCCGGGAAGGCTGGCGGTTTTGACATTGCTGGCCGGCACCACTTCAACCTCGTCACCGGCACGGATAAACTGCAGTCCTTCGGTGATCAACTGGTCTCCGGCTTGCAGGCCGGCGCTGACCAGCCAGCGGTCGCCCACAGTGCGCTCGGCGCTCAGTACCCGCTGCTCGACCTGGCCCTGACCGTTGACCACCATGGCCACCGGCTCACCACGCGGGTTACGGGTCACACCTTGCTGCGGCGCCAGGATCGCTTCAGCCTTCTGCCCAGACACCAGTTGCGCCCGCACGAACATACCCGGCAACAACAGCCGCTCCGGGTTGGGGAACACCGCCCGCAGCGTCACCGAACCGGTACTGGCATCCACCGACACTTCGGAGAATTCGAGCTGCCCTGCATGCTCGTACTGACTGCCATCTTCCAGAGTCAGAGTGACCCGCGCGGCATCGTCACCAGCCATCTGCAATTGCCCGGCGTCCATCTCACGGCGCAGATTCAGCATTTCCCGGGCAGAACGCACCACATCGACATAGATCGGATCAATCTGCTGGATGGTCGCCAGCTCATTGGCCTGGCCACTGGTGACCAGAGCACCTTCACTGGCCGCCGAACGGCCGATACGTCCAGAGATTGGCGCCAGCACCCTGGTGTAGCGCAGGTCGATCTCGGCCTGCTTCAACACAGCATCGGCCTGCAGGCTGGCGGCCCGGGCTTCGTCATACTGCTGGCGACTGACCGCCTCCTGCTTGACCAGAGTGGCGTAGCGCTCGGCCAGTGAACGGCTCGACAATACCCCGGCGCGAGCGCTCTGCAGGTTGGCTTCGTAGACCGCCGGATCGATCTGGTAGAGCTGATCGCCTCCCTTGACCTCACTGCCTTCGGCAAACAGACGCTTCTGGATAATGCCGCTGACCTGCGGACGTACCTCGGCGACCCGATAGGCCGCGGTACGGCCCGGCAGCTCACTGATCAATTCAAAGGGCTCTGTCTGCAACACCACGACACCGACTTTCGGCTTGGCTTGAGCGGGCACGGCAGTATCTGCGGAGGGCTGGCAGGCGCTGAGCAACAGCGCAGAAACCAGTAAGGGAGCAACTAGAATGCGGCCTGGCATGGCGGGCATGGGGAACCTCTCGTGGGTCGAAGCAGGGAGTGCAAACAGAATAGCTTGGTTTGAATGGCAGCGAGTATACTTACATTCATGAATGTTTGTAAACGGAAATTGCATTGGTTAATATAGCGGCCAGCCCACCCTTGGGTGGGTGTTGACACCCGACTTCCAGAGAGCAGGCCATGGTCCGTAGAACAAAAGAAGAGGCCATGGAAACCCGGTTCAGTATCCTTGATGCGGCTGAGCAGTGTTTCCATGAGAAAGGCATATCCAGCACCACACTGAGCGATGTAGCGAAAGCCGCCGGGGTAACCCGTGGCGCCATCTATTGGCACTTTCAGGACAAGTCGGACCTGCTCGATGCACTGCTCGAACGCATGATCACACCGCTCGACCCACTTGGTGAAACAACCCGCAGCGCTGACGAGCCCGACCCCCTGGGTCGCATGCAGGAGCTGATCAGCCAGATATTCCAGCGCGTGGAAAAGGACCCGTCCAACCGGCGCGTTCATGAAATTCTGTTTCTGCGTTGCGAGCAAAGCCAGCAGAACAATGAACTCTATCGGCGCCTGCAAACCATGTACGAAACCCATCTCGAGCACTGCAGTCTGGCGCTGCTCAATGCGGTAAGCAAAGGCCAGTTACCCAAGACACTGGATATTCCAAGCGCCAGTCTTACCCTCAGCGGATTCATAAGTGGCATCATCTATCACTGGCTGATGACCCCCAACCAGTTGAGTCTGGCCGCACGCGCCGACGCGCTGGCCTGCGCCTGCATCGACATGCTCAGACTCAGCCCGGCACTGCTCACAACTCAGGAAATCCCGGCGCAGTAGTCCTGCTCTTCGGTCGCCGGGGTCAGCCACACATAGTCGGCCTGAGCTTCGTCCGGCAGAGCGCTCCCGGCCTCCACCAGCATCAGCACCCGCGGCGCGGTAGCCCCAGCCCAGTGCAGCGGCACCCCCAGATCTTTGCGTACGTGATAGCCACCAGCCAGGAGCAGAGCCGGGGTCGGTGCCGCCTGCAACACCTCGGCCATACGTTGGTCACGGCCCTGCTGGATCGCCAGCATGGCCGGTACCTGAGTTTCCGGCAGCTTGTGGCAATGCGACTCGCGCATGATCTGCGCCAGCGCCTCACGAGTCTCGCCCCGGTAAACCTCGGACAACGGCTGTGGCTGACGATACAGAGCACTCATCTCATCACGGCCGAGGTTAGCCGCCAACAGACGCTGCGGCACAGCCAACCCCCAGCGCACCAACGGGCCATAGTGCTGCCAGTCCCAGCCAGGGTTCCAGTCCAACGCCTGCACCAGTGCCGCATCCTCCGGCAACATCCGTCCTTGCTGCTCATCAACCGCTGCCTGTTGCTGCGGGCCAAGCATCTCCATTACCAGTGCCCCCTGCGGCCGGCGGGCCTGCAACTGCTCCAGCAGCCAGAGCTGCAAGGCATGATGATCTGGATTGTCATGTTTCTCGCCGACCAGCACATACGGAGCCTCCAGTAGCCGCTCCAGCAACTGCCCGGGCGCCAGCCACTCACCCGTCGCGGTATCCAGCACCTGGCCCAGATGCGGATCCTCCAGCCCCCGCGGTGCCTGCCAGTCCGGCAGTGCGGCCTGCACCGTGACCGTCAGCAACCACAGGCCAAACACAGTAAACAATGCTTTCATCATCACCTCAGATAATCAGCAACGGGCAGTTCTGCTGCGGATGTGGCTGCACCAGTACCTCGACCCCAAACACCGTGCGAATCCGCTCGGCCTCCAGCACCTCCCAGGGACTGCCCAGCGCCAGCATGCGACCACGATCCAGCAACAGGATACGGTCGGCAAAGCGGGCCGCCAGATTCAGATCGTGCAAAATCACCAGCACGGCGCCGCCACGCTCGGCAACGCCACGCGCCTGAGCCAGGGTCAGTTGCTGATGGGCCAGATCCAGAGAAGCGGTCGGCTCGTCCAGCAGCAGACAGGCGCCTTCGGTCTCCCAAATCTGGGCCAGCACCCGGGCCAGATGCACGCGCTGGCGCTCGCCGCCGGACAGGGTCAGGTAATTGCGCCCACGCAGATGGGCGACATCAGCCGCCTGCATGGCCTGCTCGATGATCTGCCGATCGCGCTCCAGGCCACTGTGGTGCGGTAGCCGGCCCATGGCGACTACTTCCTCGGCGCTGAATGGAAACGCCAGGGTCGATGATTGCGGCAACACCGCCAGGGCCTGGGCCCGTTTGCTCGCCGGCCAGTCAGCCAGGGGCCGACCAGCCAGCTCGACCCGGCCAGCAGCGATCGGCAGCTCACCGGTCAAGGTTGCCATCAAGGTGCTTTTGCCCGCCCCGTTGGTACCCAGTACTGCTACTACTTCGCCGGCAGCCAGGGTGAAGTCGATCCCCTCGAGAATCCGACAGCCTCCCCGGGCACAGGCCAGTTGCGAAGCCTTCAACATCACAGCCCTCCCCGGCGCTGAGCGCGCATCAACAGCATCAGGAAGAACGGCGCGCCCAATAGCGCAGTCAGGATCCCAATCGGCAGCTCGGCCGGCGCTACCACCAGCCGGGCCACCACATCGGCCAGCAACAGCAAGCCTCCACCCAGCAACATCGAGGCCGGAATGACCCGCCGATGATCAGCCCCCAGCATCAATCGCACCAGGTGCGGCACCACCAGGCCAACGAAACCGATCAGCCCGGCGGCGGCGACACAGGCCCCGACCCCCAGCGCCGTCAACAGGATCAGTTCACGCTTGACCCGCTCGACATCGACACCCAGATGTCGGGCTTCCGACTCACCCAGCAGCAGCGCATTGAGCGCCTTGGCCTGACGCGGCAAGCGCCACCAGACCAGCGCGCAGCACAGTGCCAGCACCCCTACCCGCTCAAAGTTGGCGCCGCCCAGACTGCCCATGTTCCAGAAAGTCAGAGTCCGCAGCATGGTGTCGTCGGCGATGTAGCTGAGCAACCCAATGAAGGCGCCGCTGATCGCGGCAATCGCGATACCGGCCAGCAGCATGCTGGCCACCGATGTGCCCTGAGCGGTCTGCCCCAGGCGATAGACCAGCAAGGTGGTAATCACCCCGCCAATGAAGGCGCCGCCAACCGTGGCATAGGGCATCCAACTGGCCGGCAGGCTGGCCAGCAGCCAACTGCCAAGCACGATGACCAGGGCCGCACCGAGCGCCGCACCACTGGAAACCCCAATCAATCCCGGATCAGCCAGCGGGTTGCGGAACAACCCCTGCATCACCGCACCGGTCAGGGCCAGGGTCGCGCCCACCAGCAATCCCATCAGAGTCCGTGGCAGGCGAATGTGTTCGATGATCAGCGCGGTCTCCGGCGCAACCTGACTGAGGCCAAGCATACGGCCCAGCGCGCGCACGGTGTCGAGTGGGTGAATCGCCACCGCACCGAGTGCCAGGGACAACAAAAACGCCAACAGCAGCAAAGCTGTCAGCAACAGCATAATGACCGGCCGCAGCCGGTGGGCGGAATCCATGAAACGTCCTCAGTCGACCCGGGCCTGACGACGCGGCTCGACGCTCAGCGCCGCTTGCCGCAATTGCAACAAGGTATCAGCAATGGCCGGACTGAAACCACCCACCATCTGCGCTCCATCCACTCCCAACACCTGACCCAGGCGGCCGGCCGGAGTGGCCCGCAGGGTTGGCTGCAAGGCCAGCAGCCCATCGACACCGCCCGCCATCTCGAGACTCTGCGAGGTAGTCAGCAGCCAGACCGGCGCCAAGCCGATAAAGGCCTCGGCCGACAGCGCCCGATACTGGGAGAACTGGCTGGCCATCGGGTTGTGCATGCCGCCCAGCCGTACCAGGCTGTCACCAGCCGTGCGTGAACCAGCCACCAGCAGGCTTCCGGCCGAGTGGCTGAGCAGAAACAGTGCCTGCGGTTGCGGCTCAGGCACCTGCGGCAAGGCTGCCAGTTGCGACTCCAGATCTCGCCGCAAACGCGCGGCCTGAGCTTCGCGATCGAAACGCTGCCCCAGCGCGGTGATATTGGCCAACAGCGTTTCCAGGCTGGGCTCGGCCGACAGCACCAGCACTTCAACCCCGGCCGAGCGCAACTGAGCCAATACTGCCGGCGGGCCCATTTCCTCGCTGCCAATCAGCACATCAGGATTGAGCGAAAGCAGCCCTTCGGCGCTAATCTGCCGTGGATAGCCGATATTCGCCGGCGCCTGATCGCCCAGCAATGGCAGGCTGGTGCTGTCGACCCCGACCAATTGCGGCATCAGCTCCAGCGCCTGAAAAATCGCGGTAATACTGGCGCCGGCACTGATCAGTCGCGGACTCCGGGATTCAGCCAGCAACGGCCAGGCCAACAGCCAGAGGCAGGCCCCCACTAAAATTTTATTCATCGGCAGATTCCATCAACAAACGGGTATCGGTGATGCCCTGGGCACTCAGCCAGGCCAGCAGACGCAACAGGTCATCGGCCATGGCGCTACGCTCGACGGCGATATCCAGCGCTTCGAGTGTTTGCAGCGCTGACGCCTCACGCAGGCTCGGCCAATCGGGATAACGCTGCTCGGCCAATTGCCAGGCGCCATCGGCAAACAGAGCCAGTTGCTGGCGCTGGGCGCTGTCGGCGGCAGCGGGACTAGCGTCCTGGCTGTCCGGTAGTTGCAGCGGCACCTGCAGCAGCGGCGTCTGCGCCGTCAGCAGAAAGAACACCAGAACAATGAAAATCACATCCAGCAAAGGTGTCAGGTCAGCCAACAGGCTGCTCTGGGCTGGTGGCTCGGGCAAGCGGATCATGCGTTCACCAGCTGCGACCCGGACAGCGGACTGGCACCAACCACCGCATCCGGCTCCAGTCCATCCATGGCCAGCATGCAGCGATTGAGCAACTGTTGCAGTCGTTCAACATAGCTGCTGCTCCACAACCCCAGGGCCTGACCACCGCCCAGTGCCGGCAACGCGATCAGTAGTCCCCAGGCAGTGCTGTACAGCGCCTGGAACAGGCCATCAGCCAACACCCCCGGCGTGACCGGACCGCCATCACCGGCAATCGCCTTAAACATGCCGAGCATGCCCAGCACGGTGCCCAGCAGCCCGAGCATGGGACTGAGCACCCCGATCAACTGCAGCAAGCGCAAGCGCCGCTGCAGCCGCTGCTGCACATGTACCAGCCAGACGCCCAGCAACTCTTCACGTTGCCCCCTGGGCAGGTGGGAATGTACGCGCAGCAGGCAGACGCCATGCCGCCAACCCAACCGCACAGCGTCCGGCTCGTTACTGCTGCAATCCCGGCATTGACGCGCCGCCTCACGGCAGTCGCGCTCGCCCAGGCCCGGCATGCCGGCCAGGGTGACCACCCGCTCCAGCAGCAGAGCCAGGGTCAGGATTGAGCACAGCAGCAGTGGCCAGGCCACTGCGCCCTGGGCCAGGAACCAGCTCGGCAATTCAAGCGACCACATGACTTTCCACCAGTTCGCGCCAGGCTGACAGTTCCGGTTTGCCCGGCTTGCGCGCACCAAACAGCTGCACGATCAACTCACCCTGGCTGTCGTAGGCCTCCAGCGAACTCACTATGCCGTCCGCCGTCGGCTTGCGAACCCGCCACAACTCGCTGATGGCACCGTCGCGCAGGTGCAGGTTGAAGGCCGGATCCAGCACGTTGAACCACTCGCCGGTGCGCACCAGACGCTTGACCGGGCCGGTATGGATCTGGATACAGCCCGGGTTGCCGACGAACACCATGATTTCCAGACCGGTTTCGGCCGCCCGTTCCAGACTCTCGACCAGTGCGCCTGGCGCCAGCCGTTCAGCCCACTCGCTGCCAGCCAGGCGCAGAGCTTGAGTCCGGGTAAGCTGGTGCTTGCGCAGCATGGCGAAGAAATGATGGGTGTCCTTGAGCGCAGCCCAGTCACTGGCCAGCGCTGGCTGGTCGACCGCAGCGTCGGCGCGCGGCAACTGCGGCAGCGGCCGCTGTTCAATAGCCAGCGCCTCGGTACTGTCATCACGCAACTGCTCGGTCAGACGCACCCAGCCCAGCAGGTCGGAGGCATCGGTCAGGTAGATCTTGTGCACAGCCTGACCGTACCTGTCGAACACCTGCAGGCTGCGCCGCCACTTGCCGTCGGCCAGCGGCTCACTGACCGCGAACAGGCTGCTCCAATCGGTCATGAACAGACGCAGATCGATGTCCGGATTGACCACCAGGCCCATCTGGCCGTTGCGGCTGAGATTAATGTTGTCGTAGCGCCCGTGGCGCTCATGTACGCAGTAATCATTACGAGTCAGGGCCATCAACTCGCCCATACCCGGCAAGGCCTCTATCAGCGCCGTCCAATCGGGCTTGAGGCGTACCACCCGCTCGCCTTGCGAGGCATACAGCAGCTCAGCCTCACTGACATTCAGATGGACCGCCGCCTCACGAATGCGCAGGCGCGGCTGGCTTTCGCGCAGTTGCTGCCAGGCATCAAGCAGGTCTTGTCCGGCGAAGGCCGGTGTTGCCTGTTGCGTCATCATGTTCATTTTCTTCCCCTTGAAACGTGCGCCAGCCGACATGGCTAGCGCAATGCAAACTGCACTGGAATCCGCACCCGGGTGGCTACCGGCCGCCCATTGCGCTGCTCCGGAACGAAGCGCCACTGGCGGGCTACCTCAAGTGCAGCCTTGTCCAACAATTCAAATCCAGATGAGCGCAACAGCACCGGCTCGGCACTACGCCCCTCAGGTCCGACCTCGATCTCCAGCCAGACCTCACCCTGCCAGCCCCGGCGCCGGGCCAGTGCCGGGTAGGCCGGGCGGGCCGGAGGCTCGGCATAACGCGGCGACTGGGTAATCACCGGCTCGCTCTGCGCGGGCTCGACTCGCGCCGGCGGATTTGCCGCGGCCGGCGCAGGCGCCGATGGCGCACTGGCGACTGCCGATGCCTGCGGTGGCGCTGCTGGCTCGGCCCGAGCCACCGGCGACGTGGCCACCGGGTCTGGTGGCTTGGTTGCTGGCTTGGGCGGGCTCGGCGGCGTGGCCACTCGCGCCGGCTCAACTGGTGCAGGCTCAAGCCTGGTCTCAGGTTCAGGAGCCGGTCGGGGTTGCTGAGCAAGCCCCAGACTCAGCACTGTGGGCGCCGGAGCCGGCAGCGCCGACAACCCCGACTCTCGACTGCCGAGCAACCACAGGCCATGCACCAACAGCGACACCAGCACCCAGACGCCCCAGTGCCTCAGTACCCGGCCATACGTTAGGCTCATCTCTCTACCAAATAATAATCATTTGCATTTAGATAAAGATTATTATTCAATTCTGACCGTTTTGCCAACCCCCATAACATCTGCAAGCGACAACAAGGAGTACGCCATGCCCCCCTATCCGCACAAACCGCTGGCTCGCCAACTTTGGGCCCTGCTGGCTTTGCCCCTGTGCCTGCCAGCTCTGGCTGACACCCCGACCCCAAGCGCGGCACGCCAGTTCGACACCATGACCGTCACCGCCACCCGCCAGGAAGAGCGCCTGGGCGACGTAGCCGGCAGCGTCAGCGTGGCCGACCAGCAACAGATCGATCGGGAGAACATCAAGGACATTCAGGGCTTGGTGCGCTTTGAACCAGGCGTCTCGGTCAGCGGTACCGGTAGTCGCTTCGGCCTGTCCGGCTTCAGCATTCGCGGGATCGGCGGCAACCGGGTCCTGACCCAGGTCGATGGCATTGGGGTGCCGGACGCCTTCGACTTCGGCGGCTTCCTCAGTGCCCGACGCAACTATGTGGATCTGGATACGGTCAAGCGGGTGGAAATCATTCGCGGCCCGGCTTCCTCGCTCTATGGCAGCGATGCCATTGGTGGTGCCGTCAGCTTCCTGACCAAGGACGCCGGCGACTACCTGAGCGCAGGGGATGACAGCTATGGCCGGCTCAAGACGGGCTACGACAGCTCCGACAGCAGTTGGCTGCGCAGCGCCACCCTGGCTGGACGCCGTGGACAGTGGGACGCCTTGCTGCATCTGGGCCGACGCACCGGCGATGAGACAGCTACCTACGGCGGCCGCGGCGGCATTGGCAGCGAACGGGAAAAGGCCAACCCGGTCGACTACACCACCGACAACCTGCTGAGCAAACTGGGCTGGGATTACGGCGAGAACGGTCGCTTGCAACTAACCTACGAAAAATTCCGCGACACCACCGACACCCGGGTACTTAGCGAGTACAGCGACACCGCCACCATTCGCAGCTCGGACGCCAGGGACCGGGTTGATCGTGAACGCTTCAGCCTGCAGCACAACCTGGATCTGGGCCTGGGCTTTGCCGACCGCCTGAGCTGGCAGCTCAGTCATCAGGACAGCCAGACCCGCCAACAGACCTTCCAGGACCGGGTGGTCGGCGGCCAGCCCACCTTCCGCAGCCGCGACTCCTATTACGAAGAAAAGCTCTGGGCCTTCAACACCCAGCTTGAACGAGACTTCACCTGGGCCGATAGCAACCACCGGCTGATCTACGGCGCCGATCTCAAACGTCTGAAGAGCGCCGATCTGCGCAAGGGCCAGGAAACCGTGCTGGCGACCGGCATCAGCACCCCGATCGCACCGACCAGCGACTTCCCCGATCCAACCGTCTGGGAATACGCCCTGTTCGCCCAGGACACCATCAGCCTCGGTCGCTGGACCCTGACCCCTGGGGTGCGTTACGACCGCTACGAGATGAAGCCGCACGTCACCCAGCAGTATCTCAACAGCGCCGCCACTGACCCCAACCCGCCGCGCTACAAGGACTCGGCACTGTCACCCAAGTTAGGCATCATCTACGCCGTGGATGACGCCCACAGCGTCTATGCCCAGTACGCCGCCGGGTTCCGCGCCCCGCAACCGGTGAACATCTTCGGCGAGTTCGAAAACCCGGGCATGTACCGCACTATCGCCAACCCCAAGCTCAAGGCCGAAACCAGCGACAGCTATGAACTGGGGCTGCGCGGGGAGTACGCCCAGGGCAGCTTCGGCCTGGCACTGTTCTACAACCGTTACGACGACTTCATCGAACAGGTACGCCGCGACTCCAGTGTCCCCGGCTTCCCGTTCGGCGAATTCCAGTACGTCAACCTCGACAAGGTCACCATCTACGGCGCCGAGGCACGCGGCGAGCTGTACCTGGACCATCTTGGCCTGCCGCTTGGCAGCCGCACACGCGCCAGCATGGCCTGGGCCCGTGGCAAGGATGATTCCAGTGGTCAGCCGCTCAACAGCATCGATCCACTCAAGGCGGTGGTCGGGCTCGGTTACGATGAACCCAATGGCCGTTACGGCGCCGAGCTGATCCTCACTGCCGTCGCCGCCAAGTCGCGGATCGACGAAACCCAAACCAACGGCAATCCGTTCAAAACCCAGGGCTACGGCCTGCTGGATCTGATCGGCTATTGGCAGGTAACCGACGCCGTCGCCGTCAACGCCGGGGTCTACAACCTGACCGACAAGCAATACTGGCACTGGAGCGATGTGCGCAGTCTGTCTGACAGCACACCCGGCCTGGCTCGCTACACCCAGCCGGGTCGGCATGCCGCAGTCAACCTGATCTGGGAGTTCTAAGGGCTAGCCAGGTGCTGGGGTGGCAGGGATAATTGGCGCATGACCAATAATGCCCACGCCCCTGCCACCCCGCTGTGCCACCTGGACCAGTTACCCGACCCGGGTAGCAAGGGCCTGATGCATGAGGGTCAGGCCCTGTTCGCAGTGCGCCAGGGCCAGCAGGTGTTCGTTTACGAAAACCGCTGCCCACACCGCGGCATCCCACTGGAATGGACTCCGGACAGTTTTCTCGACCACTCCGGCCGACTGATCCAGTGCGCCACCCATGGCGCGCTGTTTCTGCCGGAAACCGGCGAATGTGTCGCTGGCCCCTGCAGCGGCCAGTTTCTGCGCCAGTTGCCGTGCCGTATCAACGGTGGGCAGGTATGGCTGATCGAAGCAAACACCGATTAGTAGCTTAAAGCTCAACCGGCAGAGCTCCAGCCACGCGCAGGCCTTCCGGACCTGGGATCACTGACCAGGCCACAACTTCGACACCCGCCTGCACCGCCTCACGCAGCAACTGCCCATAAACCGGATCGATCTCATCGGCCGGCCGCACCCGCTCAATGCCTGAGTGCATGACGCAGAACAGCAGACAGGCCCGGCGACCACTGGCCAGCACCTCAACCAGCTCACTCAGGTGTTTCTGCCCACGCAGACTGACGGCATCGGGAAAGGCACCCACGCCCTCGCCGACTGCCAGGGTCACGCTTTTGACCTCAACCACGCACTCACCCGCCCCGCTCAACAGAAAGTCGAAACGACTGTTGCTGCCGGGCAAGCGCACCTCCCGGCGCCACTGCAGATAATCGGCCAGCGGTGTGATCAGCCCGGCCTGCAAGCCAGCTTCGATCACTTTGTTAGCCCGGGCACTGTGAATGCAGGCCAGTACTCCTGGCGCGGTTTCCACCAGTTCCCAGGTGCCCGGTAACTTGCGCCCTGGACGCGGCTGCACGCTGCCCCAGATTCGGCTGCCCGGCTCACCACAATTGAGCATGGAGCCGGTATTGGGGCAGTGCAGGGTCAGCTCACGCCCGTCGTCAAGGCGCACATCAGCAAAAAACCGCTTGTACCGGCGCAACAGCACCCCGCCCAGCAGCGGCGGATCGAACGCAATCAGCATCCCGGCCAGTTCCCGAGCCCGCGCGCCAGCCGCTCCACCGCCTGCTCCAGCCGCGCCACCGAGGTGGTATAGGCAAAGCGCACATGCTCACTGGCACGATACTGACCAAAATCCAGACCTGGGGTGATCGCCAGATGCTCGGTTTCGATCAGATGCCGGCACAGGGCATCACTGTCGCCACCCAGCCGGCGCATATCGGCATACAGATAGAAGGCCCCGTCCGGGGTCAGTGGAATATCAAAGCCCAACTCACGCAGGGCCGGCAGCAGGAAGTCGCGGCGCTGGCGAAAAGCTTCACGGCGCTGCTCGCAGATGGTCAGACTGTCTTCGCCAAAGGCCGCCAAGGCGGCTTGCTGGGCCATGTGCGGCGCACAGATATAGAGGTTCTGCGCCAGCTTTTCCAACTCCGGCACCGCGGCCTCCGGCGCCACCAGCCAGCCCAGCCGCCAACCGGTCATGCCGAAATATTTGGAGAAACTGTTGAGCACAAAGGCGTCATCGGCTACTTCAAGCACCGAACTGGCCTCGCAGCCATAGGTCAGACCGTGATAGATCTCATCGACAATCAGGGTCCCACCCAGCCGTCTGGTGGTCTGCGCCAACGCCGCCAACTGCGCGCGGCTGAGCAGGGTGCCAGTCGGGTTGGCTGGAGATGCAGCCAGAACCGCCCGACAATCAGCATCCCAATGTTGCTCAACCAGTTCCGGAGTCAGTTGGTAAGCGGTTTGCGGGCCGGTCGGAATCAACCGCGCACGGCCCTCGACCAGACGCAGGAAATGCCGGTTGCAAGGATAGGCCGGATCGGCCATCAGCACCTGCTGACCCGGTTCGACCAGCAGCGCACTGACCAACAGCAAAGCAGCCGAGCCACCTGGAGTAATGATCACCCGGCGCGGGTCCAGATCGATACCGTGACGCCGGGCATACAGCCCAGCCACGGCTTCACGCAGCGCCGGCAAGCCCAGCGCCGGGGTGTAGCCGGTATGCCCAGCGGCCAGCGCATTCTGGCCGGCACGGATAATCGGCTCCGGGGTAGTAAAGTCCGGCTCGCCGATTTCCATGTGGATCACGTCGCAGCCCTGAGCCTCCAAATACTTGGCCCGGGCCAGCACCGCCATCACATGAAATGGCTGAATATCCTGGACCCGCCGCGCCCAGTTATGCTGCTGCATGTTGTTCTCCGCCATCAGACAGGGTAAAACCCGAATGATACCCGCCACGCACCAGTCAAACCATCTGGCGGCAAACAGTAGCGCGGGGGCACAGGTTCTGGTAGCTTTGCCCGCTTGCAGCCAGTGGCCGCAACCCCCGCAGGCGCCCAGAACAAGGCGCCTGGCACAGGACGATCGAGCAAAAAGTGAGGCGGTTCTCATGCCCAGTAATGCCAAACAGAAGAACTCTATGTTGATCCGTGGTTTCGTACCCTACAAGGAAGAAAAGGGTGAGGAATACATGAACGAGCGGCAGCTTGCGCATTTCGCTGACATTCTCAACAACTGGAAACAGGAGTTGATGGAAGAAGTTGACCGCACCGTGCATCACATGCAGGACGAAGCCGCCAACTTCCCCGACCCGGCCGACCGCGCCAGCCAGGAAGAAGAGTTCAGCCTGGAACTGCGTGCCCGTGACCGTGAGCGCAAGCTGATCAAGAAAATCGATCAGACCCTGCAGCGCATTGAGGAAGACGACTACGGCTACTGCGATTCCTGCGGTGTTGAAATCGGTATTCGTCGCCTGGAAGCACGTCCCACCGCGACGCTGTGCATCGATTGCAAGACCCTGGCAGAAATCAAGGAAAAGCAGATCGGCGGCTAAGCCAGCCCACCGCGCCACACCGATGAGCCCACTTGCCGGCTCATCGGTAAACTTTTTCTCGCGGCTCAGTAATGCCGAACACCCCCGCTTATATCGGTCGTTTCGCCCCCACCCCCAGTGGCCAACTGCACTTTGGCTCGCTGCTGGCGGCCTTGGCCAGTTATCTGGATGCCCGCCAGGCCGGCGGCCAGTGGCTGGTGCGCATCGAGGATCTCGACCTGCCCCGCAACCTGCCCGGGGCGGCCGATCAGATTCTGCAGACCTTGGACACCTACGGCCTGCACTGGGATGCCACGGTACTCTGGCAAAGCCAGCGCACGGACTACTACCAGCAACTAATCGACCAACTGCTCGCTGCCGGCCAGGCGTTCTACTGCGACTGTTCACGGCGTGAACTGCAGGTTCATGCCGGCATCTATCCAGGCACCTGTCGCCAGCGGCAGCTATCCGCTGCTGCCGACCGGGCCATTCGTGTTCAGGTCGATGACCACCCGCTCAGTTTCATCGATCGCCTGCAGGGCCTCTTTACCCAGCGCCTGCAAACCGAGGTCGGCGACTTCATCATTCGCCGCCGCGACGGCATCATCGCCTACCAACTGGCCGTGGTCGCCGACGATATCGCCCAGCAGGTCAGCGATGTTGTGCGCGGTGCCGACCTGCTCGACTCGACCCCTCGCCAGCTCTGGCTGTACCAGTTACTAGGCGCCCGCCCGCCACGCCACCTGCATATTCCGCTAGCAATGCGCCGGGACGGTGAAAAACTCAGCAAGCGCCTTACCTCGACGCCGCTGGCCGCCGAACAGGCGCCGGCCACCCTGTTCCGTGCGCTCCAGGTGCTGGCCCAGGAGCCGCCAGCCGAACTGGCCAGGGCCGATATCAACGAACTGCTCGGCTGGGCTACCGTCCACTGGCAGCCTGAACGTCTCCCGGCCCTCCAGCAATTGCCCGACCTCAGCGAGTAATGCCCTTGGCAAGCCGGTGCCGGCTGATTACCATCATCACCTCACCCATGGCGCGCTGACCCTATGTATATTTATCGGCTGGTACTGCTGCTGGTCATTGGCATCTACCTGTTCTCACCGGCCATCATGGACTGGTGGATAGAACCCCAGGGCGCCTGGTACCGCCCCTATGTGCTGTGGCTGATCCTGATCATTGCCGGCATGTTGCTGCAGAGCCCCAAAGATGCCGACGAGCTTTGATCTCAGCCTGCTGATCCTGATCAGCGTTGTTTACCTGCTAGCCCTGTTTGGCGTCGCCTGGATTACCGAACGCGGGTTGCTGCCGCGCGGGCTGATGCGTCATCCCGCGATCTACACCCTGTCACTGGGGGTCTATGCCAGCGCCTGGGCCTTCTACGGCACAGTCGGGCTGGCCTATCAGTACGGTTACGGCTTTCTGACCTATTACCTGGGCATTTGTGGCGCCTTTCTGCTGGCACCGGTGCTGCTTAATCCGATCCTGCGCATCACCCGCACCTATCAGTTGTCATCGCTGGCTGACCTGTTCGCCTTCCGCTTTCGCAGCACCTGGGCCGGTACTCTGACGACCCTGCTGATGCTGATTGGCGTACTGCCGCTGCTGGCCCTGCAGATCCAGGCGGTGGCCGACTCTGTGCTGATACTGACCCACGATCCGGGCCAGGACTCGGTGGCCTTTGGCTTCTGCCTGTTGATTACCCTGTTCGCCATTCTGTTCGGCGCCCGCCACATCTCGGCGCGGGAAAAACATGAAGGACTGGTCTTCGCCATCGCCTTCGAGTCGCTGGTTAAGTTGATCGCCCTCGGCACGGTCGGCCTGTTCGCCCTGTATGCGGTGTTCGGTGGCCCGAGTGGGCTGGAGGAGTGGCTCAGCCATAACCAGCAGGCCCTGCGTACCCTCCATTCGCCGTTGCAGGAAGGCCCCTGGCGCACCCTGCTGCTGGTGTTCTTCGCCGCCGCCATCGTCATGCCGCACATGTACCACATGGCCTTTACCGAAAACCTCAACCCCCGCGCTCTGGGCACGGCCAGTTGGGGTCTGCCACTGTTTCTGCTGCTGATGAGCCTGGCGGTGCCGCCGATCCTGTGGGCCGGCCTGCATCTGGACGTGCCAACCAACCCGGAATACTTCACCCTGGGCCTGGGCGTGGCCGCCGGCGCCGACTGGCTGAGTCTGCTGGCATTCGTCGGTGGCCTGTCAGCCGCCAGCGGGCTGATCATCGTGGTGACCCTGGCACTGTCCGGCATGGTCCTCAACCATCTGGTGCTACCGGTCTATCAACCCAGCGCCGACAACAACATCTACCGCTGGCTACTGTGGACCCGACGCAGCCTGATCGCCGCCATCATTATGGGTAGCTACGGGTTCTACCGCCTGCTGGGCGCTGAACAGGACCTGGCCAACCTCGGCATAGCCTCGTTCGTTGCCACTGTGCAGTTTCTGCCCGGCGCCCTGTCGGTCCTGTACTGGCCACAGGCCAACCGCCGCGGCTTCATCGGAGGGCTGGTCGCCGGCATGCTGGTCTGGTCGGTCACCCTGCTACTGCCGTTGATCAGCGAGCTGTCCGGGATCCGGCTACTGGGCCTGAACCTGAGCTTCAACCCTGACACATGGCACATTGCGGCCATTACCTCACTGACCGTCAACATCGTGGTGTTCACCCTGGTCTCGCTGTTCACCCAACGTTCGGCTGAAGAGCAGAGCGCCGCCGAGGCCTGTTCGGTGGACAACGTCAGCCGCCCGCAACGTATGGAGCTGGTCGCCAGCTCACCACAGGAATTCGCTCAGCAACTGGCCAAGCCACTGGGCAACAAGACCGCCCAGCAGGAAGTAGAACAGGCTCTGCGCGACCTCAAGCTACCGTTCGATGAGCGCCGTCCCTATGCCCTGCGGCGCTTGCGCGACCGGCTCGAAGCCAACCTCTCGGGCCTGATGGGCCCGGCCGTGGCGCAGGACATCATCGAGACCTTCCTGCCATTCAAGATGGCCCGGGGCGGTTACGTGACCGAGGATATCCACTTCATCGAAAGCCGGCTGGAGGACTATCACACCCGCCTGACCGGCCTGGCCGCCGAACTCGACGCCCTGCGCCGTTACCACCGCCAGACCCTGCAGGACCTGCCGATGGGAGTCTGCTCGCTGGCCAAGGACAATGAGGTACTGATGTGGAACCGGGCCATGCAGACCCTGACCGGGATCAGCGCCGACAGCGTGGTCGGCTCCCGGCTGGAAAGCCTGCCAGCGCCTTGGAATCAGGTACTGCAGCGCTTTGTCGAGGACCAATCGGCGCATGTCCACAAACAGAAACTGGTACTCAATGGTCAGACCCAGTGGCTCAACCTGCACAAGGCTGCCATCGACGAACCGGGTAATATCGGCAACAGCGGGCTGGTGCTGCTGATCGAGGACCAGACCGAAACCCAGATGCTCGAAGACGAGCTGATGCATTCTGAACGCCTGGCTTCTATCGGTCGCCTGGCCGCCGGGGTGGCCCACGAGATCGGCAACCCGATCACCGGGATCGCCTGCCTGGCGCAGAACCTGCGTGAAGAACCGGATCTGGAGGAGGCTCGGGTCGCCGCCGAGCAGATCATCGAGCAGACCCGCCGGGTCTCGCGGATCGTCCAGTCGCTGGTCAACTTCGCCCACGTCGGCAGCCGCCACAACAACGCCAACGAAGAAGTCGATCTGGCGGCCTGTTGTAACGAGGCCATCCACCTCCTGTCACTCAACCGTAAGGGTCCCGAGGTCATTTATGTTAACCTGTGCAATCCGGAGCACAGGGTCGTCGGCGATAGCCAGCACCTGGTTCAGGTTCTGATCAATCTGCTGGGCAATGCCCGCGACGCCAGCCGGGATGGTGATCGCATCACCATTCAGACCCAACACAATGAACATCAAGTGCTGCTCATGGTGGAAGACCAGGGCAGCGGAATCGACAAGGCGATCATGGATCGCATGTTCGAGCCCTTCTTCACCACCAAGGACCCAGGGACAGGAACCGGGCTCGGATTGGCACTGGTCTACTCGATTGTCGAAGAGCATTATGGTCAGATCACGGTCGAAAGCCCGGCTGACTCGGTAACACAGCGCGGCACCCGATTCATCATCACCCTGCCGCGTTACAGTGTTTTAAGTAACGGTGTCATCACCTGAGGGGGGTTGGGTGAGCACCGCGCATGAGGTAGCTATGTCACATATTCTGGTTGTTGAAGACGAAACCATCATCCGCTCCGCCCTGCGACGGCTGCTGGAACGCCACCACTACCAGGTCAGCGAAGCCGGCTCGGTCCACGAGGCCGTGGAACGTTTTTCCCTAGACAGCTTCGATCTAATTGTCAGTGACCTGCGCCTGCCCGGCGAGCCAGGCACCGAACTGATTCGCAAAGCCCCCAATACGCCGGTGCTGATCATGACCAGTTACGCCAGCCTGCGCTCGGCGGTCGACTCCATGAAACTCGGTGCGGTCGACTATATTGCCAAGCCCTTCGACCATGACGAAATGCTCCAGGCCGTCGCCCGGATCATCGAGGACGCCAGCCAGCGCCGCAATCAGCCTGCTGCCGAGCCCGCCAGCAACGAGCCAACCAGCGAGGGCTCGGTCAAGAGTGGCAAGGAGCTGGGCATCATCGGCTCCTGTGCCGCCATGCAGACACTGTTCAAGCGCATCAGCAAGGTCGCGCCAACCGATTCCACGGTACTGATCCAGGGGGAGTCCGGAACCGGCAAGGAACTGGTGGCACGCGCCCTGCACGAAAACTCCAAGCGAGCCAAGGCGCCACTGATTTCGGTCAACTGTGCAGCGATCCCGGAAACCCTGATTGAGTCGGAGCTGTTCGGCCATGAGAAGGGTGCCTTCACCGGCGCTACCGCTGGCCGCACCGGTCTGGTCGAGGCCGCCGATGGCGGCACCCTGTTCCTCGATGAAATCGGCGAGCTGCCGCTGGAAGCTCAGGCTCGACTGCTGCGGGTGCTGCAGGAAGGCGAAATCCGCCGGGTCGGCTCGGTACAATCCAACAAGGTTGATGTGCGCCTGGTCGCCGCGACCCACCGCGACCTCAAGACCCTGGCCCGTCAGGGGCTGTTCCGCGAAGACCTGTATTACCGGCTGAATGTGATCGAGCTGCGCCTGCCGCCACTGCGTGAACGCGGCGATGACGTGATGCTGATTGCCGAAGCGCTGCTGGCCCGGGCCGCCCGTAACATGAACATGGAAGGCTTGCATTTCGGCAAAGAGGCCGCTGATGCAATCCGCCGCTATTCCTGGCCGGGTAACGTGCGCGAGCTGGAGAATGCTATCGAGCGCGCCGCCATCCTCTGCGATGATGCGGAAATTTCCACTGACCTGCTCGGCATCGAGCTGGATCTGGAGCATGAGCGTGCTTCGCAGGCGGCCAACGCACTGGAAACCATGCGCCACCCGGACAGCCCCAGTCAGGAGCCAACCGAGGACCTGTCATTGGAAGACTACTTCCAACACTTTGTCCTGGAGCACCAGGAACACATGACCGAAACCGAGCTGGCCAACAAGCTCGGCATCAGCCGCAAATGCCTGTGGGAGCGACGCCAGCGCCTGGGCATCCCACGCAAGAAAACCGCCAGCTCCTGATACTAAGGCGTTGTTCAGAGTCTCCTTAAATATCCGGTTCGCGGCCTGACTGGTCGCGAACCGACAGCACCTGCCCCACCACATCGCCCCCGAGTAACCCGACAAGTGTTACCTGTTACCCCGTTCTCCTCCCATCGAACTGTTACCCCCTACTAAAGTCCCGTAACACCTCTCCGGGGTGTTCGGTAACGAATCCCGCGCACGCCCGGTCACGCGCTCAGGCGAAAAAATACTAACTAATTGATTTATATGGAAATTCAAAAGTTGGCACGGCTTCTGCTTTATATCTGGCACAACAACAATAAAAACCAGATAACTCATAACAAAAATAATATTCGGCTCCACACACAATAAAAATAAAACGTGCGCGGCCAAGCAAACTGATTTTTTTGGAGAATGGGTACTCACCCTGCGGACAGGATGTCCGGCTGGAACCAGAGAAGAATAAAAGTTGCTCAAGCAACCCGCCAGTCCAGAGCCGAAGATAGGCCTTGAGTATTGACCTAAGCTTCCAAAGCAATCCGTTTGTTTTGAAACCCGGGATGGGTTGGCTGAATAGGCGACACTGTCGCCTCTGCCTACAAAAACAAGAATAGCTCAGAAGAAGAAGAACAAGAATCCATTAAGGGGAGCCATGGCTCCCCTTGAGCTTTCCTCTCTCAATACCGCTCATCTCATTCAAATCCCCCGTTATTCAAGCTAGAATGCCCGACTGTTGATACAGGCAGTCTGCCCGTTCGCCCAGCACAAGCGCCACGACCAACCCGTCATCATGCCTTTGGTCCGGCTGAAAGCGGCATTCCAGACCCTGCCATACTTAATTGAAACGATTCAGCCCCAGGCATGAGGGTCAGGATACGCTGGTGGACTACCCGCACCCATGATACGAAAGCTGTTGCAGAAACTACCCAACCCCTTCGGCCACCCGGTCCGGCATCGCACTACGCCCGCCGTTATCCCCGCCAGCCAGCACAACCTGCGCCGCGAGCGCATCAGCCGGCATGCGGTCAATGTGGTTGAGCGGCTGCAACAGGCTGGCTACCAGGCCTTCGTAGTCGGCGGCTGCGTGCGCGATCTGCTGCTGGATCTCGACCCCAAGGATTTCGACGTCGCTACCAGCGCCACCCCCGAGCAGGTCCGGGCCACTTTCCGCAACGCTCGCCTGATCGGCCGCCGCTTCAAGCTGGTGCATGTGCATTTCGGTCGCGAGATCATCGAAGTGGCGACCTTCCGCGCCGGCCATGATGAAGACAATGGCGACGAGCAGTCCCGCCAGAGCGACTCCGGCCGCCTTCTGCGAGACAATGTCTATGGCACCCTGGAGCAGGACGCCCAGCGGCGCGATTTCACCATCAACGCGCTGTACTACAACGTCAGCACCGGCCATATTCATGACTACGCCAATGGCCTGCATGACATTCGCAACCGCCAAGTGCGCCTGATTGGTAACCCGGTACAACGCTACCAGGAAGACCCGGTACGAATGCTGCGGGCAGTACGCTTTGCCGCCAAACTGAACTTCGACATCGAGCCGCACAGCGCCGCGCCGATTATCGAGCTGGCCGATCTGCTGCACGACATTCCCGCGGCCCGGCTGTTCGATGAGGTTCTCAAGCTGTTGATGAGCGGCCAGGGGGAAAAGACCTTTGCCTTGCTGCTCAAGTACGACCTGTTCGCCCCGCTGTTTCCAGACACCGATGAGGCTATCCAGGCCAACCCTGACTACACCCTCAAGCTGGTCCACCAGGCCCTGCGCAACACCGATCAGCGCATCGCTCAGGACCGCCCGGTAACCCCGGCCTTCCTCTACGCCGCCTTGCTCTGGCCGGCCCTGCCGCCACGGATCAAAGCCTTGGAGGCACGCGGCATCCCCAGCATTCCGGCCCACCAGCAGGCCGCTCAGGAATTGCTGGCAGAACAGTGCCGGCATACCACGGTACCGAAGCGCTTCACTATTCCGCTGCGCGAGATCTGGGACCTGCAGCCGCGCCTGGAACGACGCAGCGGCCGCCGCGCCGACCAAATGCTCGAACATCCACGCTTTCGCGCCGCCTACGACTTTCTGCTGCTGCGTGAAAGCGCTGGCGAGCAGACTGACGGCCTGGGTGACTGGTGGACTCGCTATCAGGATGCCAGCGAAGACAAGCGCCGGCAGATGGTCCGCGAGCTGGCCGACAAACCCGCAGCCAAGCGCCAGCGCAGCCGGCGCAAACGCAAGCCACGCAGTCCGCAGGCCAACCCATGAGCAGCATCTGCTACATTGGCCTGGGCAGCAATCAGGCCGACCCCATCGGCCAAGTGCTGAAAGCCTGCGAGGCATTGGGGCAGGTGCCGCGAACTCGCCTGGCTCGTCGCTCGTCGCTGTATCGCAGCGCCCCGCTCGGGCCCCAGGATCAACCCTCCTATATCAACGCCGTGGCCGAGCTCGACACCGAACTGACCCCACTGGAGCTGCTCGACCAACTGCAGCGTATCGAGCTCGATCAGGGACGTGAGCGCAAGGCTGAACGCTGGGGCCCCCGGACTCTGGATCTGGATATGCTGCTGTTCGGTGAACAGGTCATCGACAGCCCTCGACTGCAAGTACCGCACTACCACATGCAGACCCGCGCCTTCGTTCTTTACCCTCTGGCCGAGCTGGCCGCCGATCTGATCCTGCCAGATGGTACCCGGCTCAGCCAGTTGCTGGACACCTGTCCAGCCGATGGACTTGAGCGTCTCGACGCCCCGGCCCAAGGATGAGCCATGCACCCGACTGCCTCGCCGTGCCTGTCATCACCCCGTCTGCAGCCCCTGAGCCGCAGCAGGGCGGCGATTGACCGGCGGACAGAGCAAGACCACTATAGTCATCAGGTTGATACCATCCTGAGCATCCAGAACACCGTTCCCCATGATGGGGCCCGGCGTCTCATGATCCTGCCCCTGCGGGGCTGAACCACTGGAATCTGCCATGCCTGAAGTAACCCTGACTACGCTCAACAAGCTCAAGCAATCTGGCGAGAAAATTGTCAGTCTGACCGCCTATGACGCCCTGTTCGCTCACCTCGAAAGCACTGCCGGGGTTGAAGTGATTCTGATCGGCGATTCGCTCGGCATGGTATTGCAAGGCCATGACAGCACTCTGCCGGTCACTGTCCAAGACATGGCCTACCACACCCGTGCGGTAAAGCGCGGCAATCAGGGCGCGCTAATCATGGCTGACCTGCCGTTCATGGCCTATGCTACGGTGGAGCAGGCACTGAACAACAGCGCCGTGCTGATGCAGGCCGGGGCCCATGTGGTCAAGCTTGAGGGCGCCGGCTGGCTGGCCGAGACCATCACCGCGCTGGTCCAGCGTGGCGTGCCGGTCTGTGCCCACATGGGCCTGACCCCGCAAACCGTCAATGTGCTTGGCGGCTACAAGGTCCAGGGCAAGGAGGAAGCCCAGGCCAAGGCTATGTTGGCTGACGCCCTGGCCCTCGAAGCCGCAGGCGCCAGCATGCTGTTGCTCGAATGTGTACCCAGTGCCCTGGCCGCGGAAATTTCACGCAGCGTGCAAATTCCGGTCATCGGTATCGGTGCCGGCTCAGGCACCGACGGCCAGGTTCTGGTGGTTCATGATATGCTCGGGCTGTCGATCAGCGGCCGGCTGCCACGCTTCGTAAAGAACTTTATGAACGGCCAGCCCGACGTGCCAGCGGCGATCCGCGCCTATGTCGAGGCGGTCAAACGCGTTGAATTCCCGGCAGCCGAGCACGAGTTCTGACACCATGAATACGCTACACAGCATCGCCCAAGTCCGCGCCGCCATCAGCCATGCCCGCAAGGATGGCAAACGTATCGGTCTGGTGCCGACCATGGGCAACCTGCACGCCGGACACATCGCCCTGGTGGAAAAAGCTCGGCAACGCACCGATTACGTGGTGGTCAGCATCTTCGTCAACCCGTTGCAGTTCGGCCCCAGCGAAGACCTGGATAGTTATCCGCGGACCCTGGCCGATGATCAGGCCAAGCTGCTGGATGCCGGTGCCCATATGGTGTTCGCCCCCAGCGTCAATGACATGTACCCCGAAGGTATGGACGGCCACACCATCGTCAATGTTCCGGTCGTCTCCGAAGGACTGTGCGGCGCCAGTCGTCCAGGCCACTTCAACGGCGTCGCTACTGTGGTCAGCAAGCTGTTCAATATTGTCCAACCTGATCTGGCGGTGTTCGGCGAGAAGGACTATCAGCAACTGGCGGTCATTCGCAAGATGACCCAGGACCTGTGCCTGCCGACCCAGATCATGGGCGAGCCGACCGTTCGCGCCGAGGACGGTCTGGCGCTGTCCTCGCGCAACGGCTACCTGAGCCCGAGCGAACGGGAGGTTGCTCCGCTACTGTTTGCCACCCTCAAACAAGTAGCGGCCAACCTGCAAAGCGGGCGCCGCGACTTTGCCCAGGTAATTGAGGAGGCGCGGATGGTACTCGAATCCAGCGGCCTGCATCCCGACTATCTGGACCTGCGTGACGCCCTGACCCTGAACCCGATCAGCGACACCACCGAAGAAGCCGTCGCTCTGGCCGCCGCCTTTCTCGGCAAGACCCGACTGATCGACAACCTGCGCTTCAAGCTGAACTGAGCCAGCCCGCCCCGCCATTCGGCGGGGCTCATCTTTGCCGTTCAATACCCCTAACCTCCCCGGACTAGACCAAAGAAGGGTTGAATTAACCGCTTCGATGGCTGAGGCTGTATAGCCTATACGGCAGTATCACGCCGATAAAAACAAGAGGGAGCCGTTCATGTACAAGATCGAGAATCACCTGGTATCCGATGCCACCCGGGCCTATGCCCATCTGGATGAAGCCGGTTACCAGGCCATGTACCGTCAGTCGCTTGAGCAGCCCGAACAGTTCTGGGCTGAGCAGGCCAAGCGCTTTCTGACCTGGGAGCAACCCTGGAGCAAAGTCCATGAAAGTGACCTCAGTCAGGGCCAGGCCGCCTGGTTCATCGACGGCAAGCTGAACGTCAGCGTCAACTGCATTGACCGCCATCTGCCCAGCCGTGGCGAGCAGACCGCGATTATCTGGGAAGGCGACGAGCCGACCGATGATGCCCGGATCAGCTACCGCGAACTGCATGAAAAGGTCTGCCGGCTGGCCAACGTGCTCAAAGCTCGCGGCGTCAAGAAAGGCGACCGGGTCTGCCTGTACATGCCAATGATTCCCGAGGCCGCCTACGCCATGCTGGCCTGCGCCCGGATTGGCGCAGTGCATTCGGTGGTGTTCGGCGGTTTCTCCCCCGACGCCCTGCGCGACCGCATCCTTGACGCCGACTGCCAGGTAGTGATCACCGCCGACGAGGGTGTGCGCGGCGGCAAAAAGGTGCCGCTCAAACAGAATGTGGAGAAGGCCCTCAAGGATTGCCCCAACGTTCACAGCGTGGTCACCGTGCAACGTACCGGCGCCGACATCCCCTGGCACGAACACCGTGACCTCTGGTACCACGACGCCATTGCCGGAGTCAGTGCCGACTGCGCGGCGGAGCCGATGGACAGTGAAGACCCGCTGTTCATCCTGTACACCTCAGGCTCGACCGGCAAGCCCAAGGGCGTGCTGCACACCACTGGCGGCTACCTGCTCGGTGCCGCCATGACCCACCACTATGTGTTCGACTATCACGAAGGCGAAACCTACTGGTGCACCGCCGACATCGGCTGGATCACCGGCCACTCCTACATCGTCTACGGGCCGCTGTGCAACGGCGCCACCACCCTGATGTTCGAAGGCGTACCAACCTATCCGGACGCCTCGCGCTGCTGGCAGGTGGTCGACAAGCACAAGGTCAACATCTTCTACACCGCACCAACAGCCATCCGCGCCCTGATGGCCAAGGGTGACGAATACGTAACCAGCGCCTCGCGCACCAGCCTGCGCCTGCTCGGCAGTGTTGGTGAGCCGATCAACCCGGAAGCCTGGGAGTGGTACTTCCATGTAGTGGGCGACTCGCGCTGCCCGATTGTCGATACCTGGTGGCAGACCGAGACCGGCGCCATCATGATCACCCCGCTGCCCGGCGCCACCAACCTCAAACCCGGCTCGGCGACCCGTCCCTTCTTCGGTGTTGAGCCAGCCCTGGTCGATCCAGAAGGTAATGAACTGGAAGGCCCGGCCAGCGGCAACCTGATCATCAAGCGTTCCTGGCCGAGTCAGATCCGTACTGTCTATGGCGATCACCAGCGACTGATCGACACCTACTTCAGCGCCTACAAGGGGGTATATTTCACCGGCGATGGCGCCCGTCGTGACGAAGACGGCTATTACTGGATCACCGGCCGGGTCGATGACGTGCTCAACGTCTCCGGTCACCGGATCGGTACCGCCGAAGTCGAAAGTGCCCTGGTGCTGCACGATGCCGTAGCCGAAGCCGCCGTGGTCGGCTGCCCGCACGATATCAAGGGCCAGGCGATCTATGCCTTCGTCATGCCAATGCACGATATCGAGCCCAGTGACGCCCTGGTGGCCGAGCTCAAAGCGTTCGTCGCCGAACAGGTCGGCGCATTTGCCCGCCCCGAGTTCATCCAGTGGACCCCTGGCTTGCCCAAGACCCGCTCGGGCAAGATCATGCGCCGCATCCTGCGCAAGATCGCCTGTGACGAACTGGATACCCTGGGTGACACCTCAACCCTGGCCGATCCCAGCGTGGTCGATGAGCTGATCGCCCAGCGTCTGAACCGGGCCTGAGCTGGCTCCATCCCTTGCGGCTGCGAACCGAGTTCGCAGCCGCCGCCTCCTCCCGTGCAATCAACGTGCGCCAGTCGCACGTATTGCGCTGCGCCCGGTTGTCGATCGTGACTGACAAGTCTATCCTAGTCACCCCTGAGAACCGGTCATGAGGAGTCGTTCATGCAAGAGGTCGTCATCGTCGCCGCTACCCGTACCGCCATCGGCAGCTTCGGCGGGCAGTTCGCCAACATTCCCGCCCACGAGTTGGGCGCCACCGTCATTCGCGCCCTGCTTGAACAAACCGCCATCGACCCCGCCAGTGTCGACGAGGTGATCCTGGGCCAGGTACTAACGGCAGGCTGCGGCCAGAACCCGGCGCGCCAGGCCGCGATCCACGCCGGACTGCCGCACAGCGTGCCGGCCCTGACCCTGAACAAGGTCTGCGGCTCCGGGCTCAAGGCCCTGCACCTGGCAGCCCAGGCTATCCGTTGCGGCGATGCCGAGATCATGATCGCCGGCGGCCAGGAATCCATGAGCCTATCCCCTCACCTGCTGCCGACCTCGCGCAGCGGTCAACGCATGGGCCATGGTCAGGTCATCGACAGCATGATCCATGACGGTTTGTGGGATGCCTTCAACGACTACCACATGGGGATTACCGCCGAGAACCTGGTCGACAAGTACGGCATCAGCCGGGAAGAGCAGGATGCCTTTGCTGCCGCCTCGCAACAAAAAGCCGTCGCCGCGCAGCAAGCCGGCCGCTTTGACGCCGAGATAACCCCGGTCAGCGTCCCCCAGCGCAAGGGCGAAGCCCTGCTGATCAACCAGGATGAGCAACCGCGCCCAGGCACCACAGCCGAGTCACTGGGCAAACTGCGCCCGGCGTTCAAGAAGGACGGCAGTGTCAGTGCCGGCAACGCCTCCAGCCTCAACGATGGCGCCGCCGCAGTCATGCTGATGAGCGCCAGCAAGGCCGCCGAACTGGGTCTGCCGGTACTGGCCAAGGTAGCGTCCTATGCCAATGCCGGGGTCGATCCGGCGATCATGGGCATTGGCCCGGTCTCCGCCACCCAGCGCTGCCTGAGCAAGGCCGGCTGGCAGGTACAGGATCTGGATCTGATCGAAGCCAACGAAGCTTTCGCGGCCCAGGCTCTGGCGGTTGGCAAGGAACTGCAGTGGGATGCCAGCAAGGTCAACGTCAATGGCGGCGCCATTGCCCTCGGTCACCCGATCGGAGCCTCCGGCTGCCGGGTGCTGGTCACCCTGCTGCATGAAATGCTCAAGCGCGACGCCAAAAAAGGTCTGGCGACGCTGTGCATCGGCGGTGGCCAGGGCGTGGCGCTGGCACTGCAACGCGACTGAGCCGACCACAGGGGCGGCATCATGCCGTCCCTAGCGCCTGAGCGGCGGGTAGCGCCACCAGACCGCCAGCACCAGCAGCGCAAACAGGCTGTAAATCAGGATAAAGACCCAGTCAGGGGCCTCGTAATAGAGCAGGCGCTGCAACCAGTACTGAATGAAGCTACCGGCATAAACCCGGCTGCCGGCCTGCTCACGCAGCCACATCTCCAGCGTGGTCAACGGACATACCAGCCCCAGCCAAGCCTCGGCCACCACCACCAGAATCGTGGCCAGGTGCGCCAGCCGAAACCACATATGATTGACCCAGCGCCAGCCCCAGGCGTTACCCAGCACAATCAGCACCACCCCCAGGATCACGAACAGCACGATGGCCACATGCACGGCCAGCACCAGGTCAGCCAGCCATTGCCAATAGGCAGGCGCGTTCATCTGCTCAGATTCCCGGCAGCGGTGCGGTCCCTGCCTCCAGCTCGACCAGCCACTCATCCAGCTCGCGCCGCATCCGCAGCGCTATCGGTGATGCCAGCGCTCGCCGCACGAAAGCCTCTGAACGGGTTTTGCCCAGCCAGTAGCGGAAGGTTTCCTCGATACCCGGCCACTCAGCAGCGCCCCGCATTTCCAACTGGCAAGGCATCCCGGCCTCCAGTATCCCCGGCTCCAGCACTCGCACATAAGCCCCGCTGCGGGCAGCCCGGGCAAAAGTCTTGGCAAAGGTTGGCTCACCCGCCCGCGCCGCCAGGGTCGAGCAAGGAATCCGTGGCCCGGTCAGCTCCAGCAGTACCTCGCCAATACGCAGGCGATCACCGATACGCGGCAGCTCCCACCAATCGCTCAGAGTCAGGTTCTCACCGAAGAAGCCCGGCATCAGCTCGCGCTCAAGCTGGCCTGACCACCAGTCGATGTCAGCCTGGCTGTACAGGTACAGCGCCTGATCCGGCCCACCGTGGTGCTTGCCATCAGCGATGAAGTCGCCCACCAGCCCATCCGGGCCAACCGGCACGGGAGCACTCACAGGCCGTTTGAAATGCCCGGTGCGGGCCCGGCGCTTACCAATATCCAGCCATTCGGGCTGCGCTCGGTTGATCGCAATCAGATCAATATCCTGAGTCATGACTCCCTCACAGTATGCATTGCCACTCCAACGACCAGTCTGCCACGAAACCTCAGGCGCGTCCTTCAAGTGATCCCAACGATGGTCGGTCTACTCCTCAACGCACGGATAACGCCCCAGCACCCGATAGCTGGCGCCCTGCTCGCTCAGGTCACTGAGAAACAGACTGACGTGCTCGACCCGAAAACACGGACCTCGCAGGTCTTTGTGGCGCTGCACGTAGTCCTCAGGCCCTGGTTGCGGCCCATGCAGCCGAGCCAGGGTGATATGCGGCTTGTAGCCCTGTCGGTCGGGGCCAATTCCGGCCTCGGCCAGCAGGTGATCGAGCTGCTGCTTGAGCCGGCGCAGAGGTGCTTGCGGACTAACTCCGGCCCACAAGGCCAGGGGCCGGCGCGGAGGCCCGAACCAGCCCATCCCTTTTACCGTCAGGGTAAAGTCCCTAAAACGCAGGCTGGTCAGTGCCGCTATCACCTGCTCGACCTGCCCGGCGGCAACTTCGCCGACAAACCTCAGCGTCAGATGCAACTGCTCGGCTGACTGCCAACGTGCGCCCGGCATCGGCTCGGCAAGCTGCAGCAAGGCTTGTTTAACGGGCTCTGGCAACTCCAGGGCAATAAACAAACGCGGCATGCGCGGCCCTCCTCAACATTGGACTACCACAACCCGCCAGCCTGACCTAGGCTGGGTAGAGTGCCGGTTCTGCCCGACACCCCTTTCCCTACTTCATGGAGGTCAGTATGGCCAAGATTCTGGTGCTGTATTACTCAATGTACGGACATATCGAAACCATGGCCAATGCCGTGGCTGATGGGGCTCGCCAGGTGCCTGGGGCCGAGGTCAGCGTCAAGCGGGTGGCCGAAACCATGCCGGCTGAGGCCTTCAAGAATGCCGGCGGCAAGGTTGATCAGGCAGCCGCGGTTGCCACTCTGGCAGAGCTGCCCGACTACGATGCAATCATCTTCGGTACCCCGACCCGATTCGGCAACATGAGCGGCCAGATGCGCACGTTCCTCGACCAGACTGGCGGGCTCTGGGCCAAGGGCGCGCTGCGCGGCAAGGTCGCCAGTGTATTCACCTCGACCGGCACCGGCGGTGGCCAGGAGACCACGGTGATAACTACCTGGACCACCCTGGCCCATCACGGCATGATCATCGTGCCGCTGGGCTATGGCGCCAGCGAGTTGTTCGACATTTCCACTACCCGCGGCGGCAGCCCCTATGGCGCGGCGACCATTGCCGGCGGCGACGGCTCGCGTCAGCCCTCGGACGCCGAGCTGTCCATTGCCCGACATCAGGGCGAGCTGGTGGCAGGCATCGCGGTGAGGCTGGCTGGCTGAACCTGTGCGCCCGAGGCCCCAGGACTAACGGCGCAAACGCGCCTCGGGCGCATTAAGCATGCGTACCAGCGGATTGGCCGCCTCGACCCGGTCCTGCAGCGCCAGACCGGCCAGCAGGCCAAAGGCGAATCCACCCAGATGCGCAGCGTAGGCGACATTGGTTTCGCCAACCATCATGCCGAAGATGTTCATGCCGCTCCAGATCAGAAAAAACCAGTGCGGTGCCAGTTTCTTCTGCCAAACCACGAACATGAAACTCAGGCTGGAATAGCGGAACCAGATCAGATACAGGCCAAACAGCGCGGCGATAGAACCACTGGCGCCGACCAGCAGCAGGTCACGCCCGCCCAGCCAGGAGGTCACCAGCAGCTCGGCCAATGCCGCTATCACCCCACCCAGCAGATACAGCCCCAGATAGCGCCAGGGGCCCAGCACATCCTCGATGTTGTCGCCAATGATCCAGAGAAAATACATATTGCCCAGCAGGTGCATCCAGCCGCCATGCACGAACTGGTAACTCAACAGTTGCCAAAGCATGGGGGGCTGCCCAACCAGATCGGACTGCACACCCAGTAGCAGCATCAGCACCACCTCCATCTGAGCGCTGCTCTGACCCAGCAGAAACACCAGTACGCACAAACCGATCAGGCTATAGGTTACCCAAGGGGTATGCCGGGTCTTGATGTTGAATTCGACCGGCATCCGGGTCATGAATTCGAACAGCCAGGAGCGCCAATTGAGCGTAGCGTTGAGCATCTGCATGGCGTCCTTGAGCTTGGGTGAATGCATAACTTGATCGACCTCGTCATGGTCGAGCCAGACTCCGTCACAGCTCGCACAGCGGTCAATCTCGACCTGATAGTCCGGTAACAGGTGGTAATGCTCCATCGGCGCCTGACAGTGCCAGCAGACCCGCTGGCTAGCCCCCAAATGCTCGCCCAGGTGGCTGACATGGCAGTGCTGATCGATATCCGGGTGGGTATCGCTGATCGCCTGGTTGAGCTGACGGTCCTCGAACCACATCCCTTCGCAGCTGCGGCACTGAAATACCCGGCCAGACTGAAATGGCACCTCATACAGGGTTCGGGTCAAACAGCAGGGGCAATGGGCTTTTCGTAGGGGCATGACAGGCATCCTTGCAAACCGCGGACGGGTATCCGCACGACATGATGCTGGCGATGATAATCGTTTGGCCGCCCAAGCCCAACACCACCACCGCCATTTCCTCGCCACCAGCCCGCTAGCGGGCCTGTGCCTGACCATCGGCAACGATCCGGTTACGCCCCTTCTGTTTGGCCTGGTACAGACGTTCATCCACCAATTCGATCAGATCTCTGGGCTCATCAGCATGGCCGGGGATACAGCTACCAACCCCAAGGCTGATACTCAGCACCGGCCCGGCCTCGGAGCGCTGATGCGGGATCTGCTCCTTGAAAATCTGTCGGCGGCAACGCTCGGCCACGGTCAACGCCGCCTCGATGTCGGTCTCCGGCAATACCAACACGAATTCTTCGCCGCCATAACGGGCCAGAAAGTCTCGGGAGCGGGTTGCTGTCAGGTCCAGAGCCTTGGCCACACGCTTGAGGCATTCGTCGCCCTGAAGGTGCCCGTAGTGATCGTTGTACTGTTTGAAATAGTCAATATCGATCAGGATCAGCGCCAACGGACTCTGGTTACGCCGAGCCTTGAGCCACTCATCCTCCAGCACCGAGTCGAACAACCGACGGTTGCCCACCCCGGTCAGACCGTCCTTGTAGGACAACTCCTCAAGCTCGCGCTGCAGGCTGACCAGTTTGTCTTCGATCTTCTTGCGCTCACTGATGTCGAACATGAAGCCGACCAGACAATCGACCTCACCATCGGGTTTGCGTACCACATGCACCACATCACGAATCCAGACGTAACGTCCATCCTTGGTCAGCGCCCGGTAGTCGGCTTCGTGATCCACCCCGCTTTGCGACTGGCTGACGCAATAGTTGACCGTCCATTCGCGATCATCCGGATGCATCCGCTCGGCCCAGTCATTGACGCTGGCCCAACTGGAGCGCTCCCAACCAAGCAACTGCTCGATCTGCGGTCCGATGTAGGCGAACTGCATGGTGCTCCAATCGATCTTCCAGGGGATCGCCCGCGTGGATTCGAGCAGGGTCTTGTAGACCGCGCTGTCTAGCTCCATGTCTTTTTCTTGCTCGCTCATATGCGACTCCCCCAGGCGTCCTGGATTCAAGATCGCGGCTGCCTGCCTCCCTGCCCGGCACCTCCAGCCGGCTCAGCTACGCGATGGTCTCTTATTGTTCTCGATATCACTTTAGCATCATCTTTTGACGACCTAGCAGTGGCCTCTTGATGCCAGCCCTATCCTAGACCATCAATCAGGTAATACGCAGACCCACCGCCTGCGGGCACGTACTTAATCAGGGCAGTTCGTCGGAAAGTCATCCGTAGCCAGGGTCAGTTGCCGACTATAATCGTCGCCATGCGACTCGACCGTATCCTCAGCAATCAGGCCCAATACAGCCGCCAGACCAGCCGTCAACTGATCGCCTGCGGCCGAGTCACGGTCAATGGCATTGTTTGCCGCACGCCGGACCAGGAGGTTGATCGCTTCGCCGCCGTCAGCCTGGACGGCGCCCTGATCAAACCTGGCCGGCCGGCCCATTACCTGATGCTACACAAGCCAGCCGGCTACCTCAGTGCCACTTGCGACCCACAACACCCGACCGTGATGACACTGTTGCCCGAGGCCTGGCGCAATGAATTGCATATCGGCGGGCGGCTGGACCGCAGTACTACCGGCCTGCTGATTCTGACCAACGACGGCCTGTGGTCGCGGCGCCTGACCGAGCCGCGCACCAAGCTGGCCAAGGTCTATCATGTCCGCACCCGCCAGCCGATCAGCCCACAGACCGCCAACCGCTTTGCCGAAGGCATTCATTTCGCTTACGAGGGGTTGACCACCTCGCCAGCGCAACTTGAACAACTGGATGAGCACAGCGCCCGACTAACCATTTACGAAGGCCGCTACCATCAGGTAAAGCGTATGTTTCACGCCGTCGGCAATCAGGTTGAGAGCCTGCATCGTGAAAGTATGGGCAGCATTGTTCTCGATCCCCAGCTGGCCCCGGGTCAGTACCGCCCCCTGAGCCCCGAGGAAATAGCCTCGCTTGAGTGCTGAGGGCACGGCCCATCCAACTGGCTTGGCTGGTCATAAAATGAAAAACACCACAACGAACCCCGCAAGTGGCTTGCGGTCCAGATGCCCAGTACGTGACTGAAACCCACTTGCCGCCAAGGAGGCCCGCCATGCCGCAATCCGCGTATTCAGCCACCGCCACCGATGATCCCCTGAACAGTCACCATCAACCATCAGGGCTATCTGACCAGATTGCCTTTCGGCTGACCCGTTTTCTGCGCTGGTTTGCCGATCGCTTCTTCAAACAGCGCTATGGCCACCGTGCCGTGGTGCTGGAAACCGTAGCCGGGGTACCCGGCATGGTCGGTGGCATGCTGCGCCACATGCGCAGCCTGAGGCGCATGGAGGATGACCGCGAATGGATCCACACGTTGCTCGAAGAAGCAGAGAACGAGCGCATGCATCTGATGACCTTCATTGAAATCGCCAAGCCGTCGTGGTTCGAACGGCTGATCGTGCTGCTGGCCCAGGGTATCTTCTTCACCTGTTTCCTGCTTCTGTATATCGTCTCCGCCAGAACCGCGCACCGACTGGTCGGCTACTTCGAGGAAGAGGCGGTCTACAGCTATACCGAGTATCTCGGCGAGATCGACAGTGGCCGACTGGCCAACACCCCAGCCCCGCAAATTGCCATTGATTACTGGCAACTTCCGGCCGACGCCCGACTACGTGACGTAGTACTGGCTGTGCGCGCCGACGAAGCTGGCCACCGCGACGTCAACCACTCGCTGGCCGATAGTTTCGACCAGAATTGACGCCGCAGGCGCGTCAGAACTGGACAACGGCCGCTATCTGCTAGGCTGAATAGTATCCCCTCGAACCGGACCGGCCCATGCAATGAAGGTTACGAGCTTCCATCCCGCACAGCCGCGCGTCCTGCTCTGGCTAGGTTGCCTGCTGCTGGGCGCACTGCTGACCCTGCTCTCGGCCCTGGCCAATGAACCCGCCGAACGCCGAAGCGGCCTGCTGTTGACGGTCGACGGAGCCATCGGCCCGGCGACCATGGACTATCTGCTGCGTGGCCTGCAGCAGGCAGCCGACGAAAACGCCAGCATCGTGGTGATCCAGATGGACACTCCTGGCGGTCTGATGGAGTCTATGCGCCAGATCATCAAAGACATCCTCGCCTCGCCGGTGCCAGTTGCCACCTATGTCAGCCCGCAGGGCGCCCGGGCCGCCAGCGCCGGGACCTACATTCTCTATGGCAGCCATATCGCCGCAATGGCCCCGGCCACCCACCTCGGCTCGGCAACCCCTGTGCAGATGGGCGGCCTGCCTGGGCGCGAGGAACCTGAAGAGCGTGACAGCGAGCGCCAACCGGAGACGGAGCAGGCCGAACCAGATCAGGAACGGCGCAGCGAACCACGGCGCGGCGGTAGCGCCATGGAGCGCAAGGTCCTGGAAGATGCGGTTGCCTATATCCGTGCACTGGCCGACAAGCATGGACGCAACGCTGACTGGGCCGAGCAGGCCGTGCGCGAGGCGGTCAATCTTGGGGCCAGCGAGGCGCTGGAGCTGAACGTGATCGATGTGATCGCCAGCGACGTGGACGATCTGCTAAGCCAGATCCATGGCCGCAGTGTGGCCATGGCATATGGCGAACGGGTGCTGGATACTGCCAACCTAAATCTGATCCGAGTCGACCCCAACTGGCGCACCCGTCTGCTGTCAGTCATCACCAATCCCAACGTTGCCTATCTGCTGATGATCATCGGTTTTTACGGAATCATCTTCGAACTATCCAATCCAGGCAGCCTGTACCCCGGCGTCATCGGGGTAATCTGCCTGATTTTGGCACTGTTTGCCTTCCAGGTCCTGTCGGTGAACTATGCGGGGCTGGCACTAATCCTGCTCGGCCTGACGCTGATTGTCGCCGAAGCCTTCCTACCCAGCTTCGGCATCCTCGGGATTGGCGGGATTGTTGCCTTTGTCGCTGGCTCGATCATCCTGATGGATGGCAGCCACTACGCCGTCTCACTGCCGACTATCGGTGGCATTGCCGCCATCGCCGCAGTATTCCTGATGTGGGCGGCCGTGCGTTTTATTGGCCTACGCCGCCGCCCGGCAGTCAGCGGCGCCGAACACCTGCGCCTGGAGCAGGCTATTGCTATCGACGATTTTCAACCCCGGGGCAGCCACTTCCACGGTCATGTCCAGGTAAGCGGTGAACGCTGGAAAGCCCTGGCCGCCTATCCGGTACAACAGGGACAAACCGTGCAGATCGACCGGATCGAAGGGCTGACCCTGCATCTCAAAGGCAATCCACAGGAGCACGCCGACTGAGCTCGGCCCACTTCGAGGAGGCACCATGAGTTTCGAGTTCCTACCCTATCTACCTCCGCTGATCTTCCTGCTGATCATTCTCGCCTCGGCCATTCGGATCCTGCCGGAATATCAACGCGGCGTGGTGTTCTTTCTCGGCCGCTTCCAAGGCGTCAAGGGCCCTGGGCTGGTGATCGTCATCCCGGGCCTACAGCAACTGGTGCGAGTCGATCTGCGGGTCGTGGCCCTGGACGTACCCAGCCAGGACGTGATCTCCAAGGACAATGTCACGGTCCGGGTCAATGCAGTGCTGTATTACCGGGTCATCGACCCAGAGCGGGCGATCATCAGAGTGGAGAACTACAGTGAAGCCACCAGCCAGTTGGCCCAGACCACACTGCGCTCGGTCCTGGGCAAGCATGATCTGGACGAAATGCTCTCCGAACGTGACAAGCTCAACAGCGACATCCAGGAAATCCTCGATGCCCAGACCGAAGAATGGGGCATCAAGGTCGCCAACGTCGAGATCAAGCATGTCGATCTCAACGAATCGATGATCCGCGCCATTGCCCGCCAGGCCGAAGCCGAGCGCGAACGACGAGCCAAGATCATTCATGCCGAAGGTGAACTACAGGCCGCAGAGAAACTGGTCGAAGCCGCCAAAATTCTGTCTCAGCAACCCAGCGCCATCCAGTTACGCTATCTGCAAACCCTGGCGGATATGAGTACCGGCAACGCCTCGACCATCGTCTTCCCGCTGCCGATCGATTTGCTCAAGGGCCTGACCCCGAACAAGCCTGGCTAGTGCGACACAGGCTGGTAGATACGCTCCAACAGGTCAGCGTCATCGAAATGCCGACGACCAACAAAGGCGGTGGTATGCCGCTGCGCCTGGCGCATCGCCCCCGGCTCGCGTACCCCTGACACCCAGAACAACCAGCGTTCGCGGCGCTCGGTTCCAGGTACCAGGCCATGGCGGCCAAACAGGCTACCCGGACCACCCGCGCTCACAGCCAGTTGCCGCAGCTCCTGATAATCACGCAACTGATAAACCTGCCCGGTATCGGGTAGCGGGGCAAAGGTCAGATGAGTGACATAGTGACTGGCACTGGTTTGCCTCAGGCGCAGATGCAACCCCGTCTCGGCCGGCCCCGGCCCCGGAAGAATCAGCGGCGGCTCGGCATAGGTGCTACGTAGCTTCGGCTGCAGCCCCGGTAGCGGGTAGTGCTGATGGTAACAGCCGCAATTGTGCATGCTTTCAACTAGCAGCGGGGTAGCCTCGGCATCCAGGGTCAGACGCAGGGTCAGACCATCCAGGCGCCCGGCATACAGATCGAAGCCATCGCCTTCAGGACGCTCAGGAAACCACCAGACATAGTTGAGCTGTACCAAAGTCTGGCTCTGGAAACGTACGGCGCTAAGATAGGTGTAGACACTCGGCAGGCCGGTATCGACCTGCGGCAAGCCATCAGGGTTCAACCCTGGCGCACCGATCCGATCATGATCGGCAGCGCCATCCAGCTCAATGACCGGGGCAAAGCGCGCAAACAGCAGTCGCCAGTGTTCATCCGCCAACTGTGGCCAGCCCAGCGCGTCCCGCTCAGCGGCGGTAAAATACAACCGTCCCTGCTCGGCCTCAGGCTCCAGGACCGGCAGATAGCGCAATCCCGGCGGCACAATGGCCACATCCGCCTCGAACAAGGCCCGCACCCGCTGCTGCCAACGCCCGACCCCAGCGCGGATAAACCAGCGGGTCACAGGGTACAGACCAACGCCACGCTGCCACAGCCGATAATCATCCGCTATCCGCAAGGCCCGCGCCGCCTGCGGCCAGGGCCCATCATCGGCATCCAGCCGATCAGCCCGGCGCAAGCGCTCGGCGCACTGCTCGACCGCCAGCACATGACCGGGTAGCCCAGCCGGTCGCTCCAGCCCGTGCAGTGACGATTCTGGCAAGGCCGCCAACTCACGCAAACGCGCCTGCTGATCAAGAGCCTGCCCGGCGTCCAGCCAGGCCCGGCGCAATTCGGGTTGATGCAGTTCCGGCTCAAAGCTGTTGAGGAAGCGATTGGCGCGCAAATAGGGATAGGCCGCAGGCGGCGGACCCAGGCCGTCATGCAGGCCAGCAGCAGCGACTCGCCGGTCCAGCTCGCGCAGATAGCCACGACATTCCGGTTCCGGCCCCGGCACCCGCAACAGCCCAGCGCAGCCGCTGAGCAACAGCAGCGCACTGCCAATCATCAGCCAGCGCCACACTTCTCGTCTCACCTGTCCACCCGCGTTGGGCAACCTGTCAGACTTTCAGTATCGGCGCCAACAGCTCCAGGTCAAGTTACGTCGTTGCCGCCGGGTCAGACTCGGGAAGACTGCTCACTTCCGGCTTTTTCGCTGCGAAGTCATGCTTGGATAGCACTTCGCTGAGCACTGTCTGTTCGATATAGCCGCGCTGCCCGGAGCGAGTCGGCAGGCGCACGATCAGATGCACTTCACCAGCCACCGGGACCTGGATGGTTACCCGCGGCTCGACCGATGGCACCTCCAGCCCGCGCTGAACATTGAAGCGTTTCATGTAGCGCCGCACCGCCTCAAGATAGGGCTCGCAGTGGCGGTTGGCCGCGTCCAGGAATGCCTGCTGGGCGGCCTGCCAGTTGTCCTCACGCTTGAACGGCACAGTGAATACATGGAAGACAAAATCATGGGTAAAGCTTTCATTGATAACCGGTTCAGAGACGAACAACGCATTGGGGATGACAATCATCCGACCGGTACGCTGGTGGGTAATCTTGCCCGGCCCAACCTCCAGAATGGTGGTAGCCAGCAAGCTCTGATCGATCACGTCACCACGGAAGTCCTTGATCTGAATACGGTCACCGATATTGAACGACCCCGAGCCGGTTTTCAGGATCGAGCCGGTTACGCACAGGATCAGCTCCTTGGTCGCCACCACGAAGGCCACCGCAATAGCCACAATCGACAGCGCCAGGGTCCGCAGTTCATTGCCCCAGATGATCACCAGCCCCAGCAACAGCAGCAACAGGAACCCATTGCGGGTATTGACCAGCCACTTGCGCTGCAGCTCGATGGAATTCACGGTCTTGCGAATGAAGCGACCCGCCAGCGCCCGGGCGATAAAAACCGTCAGCAACAGCAACACCGTGCTGATCAGGTGTTGCCACAAACTATCGGAAATGGTGATGGTGGCCGGCAGTTGACCAAGTGTTTCAAGCATACGCACATCCTGTTGGCAGCCCCGGGCAAATCGTACCGGGGTGTAGCGGATAGTGCCTGAGTCATAATCCTCGGTAAAGTGATGCCCTGAAACGCAAAAGCCCCGGCAACTTGCCGGGGCTTAACGCACTACATCAACACTGACCGGTTATCAGACGCCCGAGACCTCGGCGGCTTCGACATCTTTCATCGACAGCTTGATCCGGCCACGGTTGTCGACGTCCAGAACCAGGACCTTGACTTCCTGGCCTTCCTGCAGCACGTCGGTGACTTTCTCGATGCGCTGGTTGGCGATCTGGGAAATGTGTACCAGACCATCCTTGCCAGGCAGGATGCTGACGAAGGCACCGAAATCGACGATGCGCTCGACCTTGCCGGTGTAGACCTTGCCGATTTCCGCTTCAGCGGTAATCGCATCAACCCGGGCCTTGGCGGCATTGGCGGCATCCTTGCTGGCAGCGAAGATCTTGACCATGCCGTCGTCGGTGATGTCGATCGAAGCACCGGTTTCTTCGCAGATACCACGAATAACCGCACCACCCTTGCCGATCACATCGCGGATCTTGTCCGGATCGATCTTCATGCTGATCATGGTCGGGGCGTTGGCCGACAGTTCCTTGCGCGACTCAGGCAGTACTTCGTTCATCTGCTTGAGGATGTGCAGACGGGCTTCGTTGGCCTGCTGCAGCGCGATTTCCATGATCTCTTCGGTAATACCGTTGATCTTGATGTCCATCTGCAGCGCAGTGACACCCTTCTCGGTACCGGCAACCTTGAAGTCCATGTCGCCCAGGTGATCCTCGTCACCGAGGATGTCAGTCAGGACTGCGAACTTGTCGCCTTCCTTGACCAGACCCATGGCGATACCGGCTACCGGCGCCTTCAGCGGCACACCGGCATCCATCAGCGCCAGCGACGCACCACAGACCGACGCCATGGAGCTGGAACCGTTGGATTCGGTGATTTCCGACACTACACGGATGCTGTAGGGGAACTGCTCCATGTCGGGCATGACGGCCTGCACGCCGCGGCGGGCCAGACGGCCATGACCGATTTCACGGCGACCAGTGCCACCCATGCGACCACACTCACCGACCGAGAAGGGCGGGAAGTTGTAGTGGAACATGAAGGGCTCTTTGCGCTCACCTTCGAGCATGTCCAGCAACTGTGAGTCACGCGCGGTACCCAGCGTGGTGACTACCAGCGCCTGGGTTTCGCCACGGGTGAACAGCGCCGAGCCGTGGGTACGATCCAGTACGCCGACTTCGATGTTCAGCGGACGCACGGTCTTGGTGTCACGGCCATCGATACGCGGGTTGCCGTTGACGATGCTCTCACGCACGGTGCGGTATTCGATTTCGCCGAAGGCATCCTTGACCTCGCCGACCGAAGGCTTGCCTTCCTCGTCGCCGGTCAGGGCAGCAATGGCCTGATCACGCAGCTCGCCCAGGCGCTTGTAGCGATCCTGCTTGATGGTGATGGTGTAGGCTTGGGCGATCTCGGCACCAAACTGGCCCTTGATGGCATCCAGCAGCGCGGTGTTCTCGACCGGAGCGGTCCACTCGAACGCCGGCTTGGCGGCCTCGGCGGCCAGTTCCTTGATCGCCTGGATCACAGTCTGGAATTCCATGTGGGCAAACAGAACAGCGCCCAGCATCTGGTCTTCGGTCAACTCCTGGGCTTCGGACTCAACCATCAAAACGGCGTCTTCGGTACCGGCCACGACCATGTCCAGACGCGAGGTCTTGAGCTGTTCGTAGTTAGGGTTGAGGACGTAACCGGTGTTGTCGTCGAAGCCGACCCGGGCACAGCCGATCGGGCCACTGAACGGCAGATTGGCGACAGCCAGGGCGGCGGAGGTGCCGATCATGGCGGCGACATCCGGATCAGTGCTCTTGTCCGAAGAGACCACGGTGCAGACTACCTGCACTTCATTCATGAAGCCTTCGGCGAACAGCGGGCGGATCGGTCGGTCGATCAGACGCGAGGTCAGGGTTTCCTTCTCGCTCGGACGGCCTTCACGCTTGAAAAAACCGCCGGGGATACGGCCGGCGGCATAGGTTTTTTCGACATAGTGCACCGACAGCGGGAAGAAGTCCTTGCCCGGATCAGCCGACTTGGCGGCAACTACGGTACACAGGACGCTGACGGCATTGTCGATGCTTACCAGCACGGCGCCGGAGGCCTGGCGGGCGATGCGTCCGGTTTCCAGGGTAACGGTACTGTTACCGAATTTGAATTGCTTGATTACCGGTTTCACGGTGCTTTCTCTCTCTTCTCTACTTTGCCTTTTGGCGGAATCCTGGGCATGACCGGGAATCGGACCCGGTCATGTCCAAAAGGGCGAGGTCGCTTAGCGACGCAGGCCCAGACGGCCGATCAGATCGCTGTAGCGAGCAACGTCTTTGGACTTCAGGTAGTCCAGCAGCTTACGACGCTGGTTAACCATGCGGATCAGACCACGACGGGAGTGGTGGTCCTTGCCGTTTTCCTTGAAGTGACCTTGCAGCTTGTTGATGTTGGCGGTCAACAGCGCTACCTGGACTTCCGGGGAACCGGTGTCACCTTCGCCACGCTTGTACTCGGCTACGATTGCGGCCTTATCTTCAACACTCAGTGCCATCTCTTTACTTCCTCTGAGGTAACAGGCCAGGGCCTTTGCCCTGTGTGATATAGCGAGAAATGACCGTGCCTGTTGACAGCCACCCTCGTGATGACCCGATTCGGGTCAACCAGGTATCCGCCGGCTACTGCCGACGGATGCAAACCTCATGCATTGAAGCGCAACAAACGCTTCGGCGCCACCCGCGCATCATCGGTCATCTCGCCGATACCGATGAAACGCCCGGAAGGCTCATACAACCGGACCATGCCGAAAGCCGGCGCACCCGGCACCCGGACCGCCTGACCATGGTTCAGGTAATAGGCGGTCTGCTCGGTGAGCTGGACCACCGGCCAATCCGCCAGCCCGCTGTCGACCGGCAGCAGCAGATCGTCCAGAGCTTCGGCCCCGCCGTCAGCATGGCGTTGCTCCAGAGTATCCAGACTGACCGCCTGGGACAGACTGAACGGCCCGGCCTGAATTCGCCGCAGCTCGGCAACATGCGCACCACAGCCCAGCGCCTGACCAATATCCTCAACCAGGGTGCGGATATAGGTGCCCTTGCTGCAGTGCACCTCGAGCCGCAGGCGATCGCCGTCGAGTCCGAGCAGTTGCAGGCGCGATATTCTAACAGATCGCGCCTGACGCTCCACCGTCTCGCCGGCCCGGGCCAGCTTGTACAGTGGCTGGCCACCCTGCTTGAGCGCCGAGTACATCGGTGGAATTTGCTCGATATCGCCAGTAAAGCGGGGCAACAGAGCTTCGACCTGGGCCAGCTCGACTGCCACCGGGCGCATTTCCAGCACATCGCCTTCGGCGTCACCGGTGGTAGTGGTCATACCCAGCCGCGCCTCGGTGATATAGGCCTTGTCGGCATCCAGCAGGAATTGCGAGAATTTGGTCGCCTCGCCCAGACACAGCGGCAGCACGCCACTGGCCAGCGGATCAAGACTGCCGGTATGTCCACCCTTGTTGGCGTTGAACAACCAGCGCACCTTCTGCAGTGCGGCATTGGAAGTCATGCCCAGCGGCTTGTCGAGAATCAGAATGCCGTCGATATCACGGCGCTTGTTACGCGGACGCGACACCAGCTACTCCTCGCCATCCTTCGGATGCTTGCGATCTTCGGCCACCGCCCGCTCGATCAGCGACGACAGGTGCACACCGCGGCGAACACTCTCGTCATAATTGAAGTGCAGGTGCGGGATGCTGCGCAGCTTCATGGCCCGCCCCAACTGCATGCGCAGAAAGCCGGCGGCGTCCTTCAGAATCTCCTGATTGAGTGCGACATCTTCGTCACTGTCCTTGCCCAGCAAGGTGAAAAACACCTTGGCATGGGCCAGGTCGCGGCTGACTTCAACCGCGGTAATGGTCACCATGCCCAGGCGCGGGTCTTTGACCTCGCGCTGGACCAGCAGCGCCAGTTCACGCTGCATCTGGTCGGCAACCCGCTGGGTACGGCTGTATTCTTTGGCCATAATTTCAGTTCTACTCAAAAGCGTGAAGCTGAAAGCCCGAAGCTGGGAGTCACGCGAGTAACTCCCAGCTTCGGACTTCCAGCTTCTGGCCTGGGTTTAGAGCGTGCGTGCAACCTGGACCTTCTCGAATACCTCGATCCGGTCACCAGCACGTACGTCATTGTAGTTCTTCACGCCGATACCGCACTCCATGCCATTACGCACTTCGGCGACATCGTCCTTGAAGCGGCGCAGCGACTCCAGCTCACCTTCGTAGATCACCACGTCGTCGCGCAGCACACGGATCGGGCGATTACGATGGACGGTACCTTCGATGACCATACAACCAGCCACCGCACCGAACTTCGGCGAACGGAACACATCACGCACTTCGGCAACACCCAGAATCTGTTCGCGAACATCGCTGCCGAGCATACCGGTCAGTGCCTTCTTGACATCATCGATGATGTCGTAGATCACACTGTAGTAGCGCAGGTCGATGCCTTCGCTCTCGATGATCTTGCGCGCAGTGGCGTCAGCCCGGACGTTGAAGCCGAAGATTACCGCGTTGGAGGCCAGCGCCAGGTTGGCATCGGTTTCGGTGATACCACCCACCCCGCCAGAGACAATCTTGACCTGAACTTCCTCGTTGCCCAGATCGCTGAGCGAGCCCATCAGGGCCTCCAGCGAACCACGCACATCGGCCTTGAGCACGACGTTGAGAGTCTTCTTCTCGTCCTGGCCCATGCTTTCGAACATGTTCTCGAGCTTGGCCGATTGCTGACGCGCCAGCTTGATTTCGCGGAACTTGCCCTGACGGAACAGTGCCACTTCACGGGCCTTCTTCTCGTCGGATACCACAGTCAGCTCATCACCAGCATCCGGGGTGCCATCCAGACCCAGGATCTCGACCGGAATCGACGGACCAGCTTCCTTGATCGGCTGGCCGTTTTCATCGAGCATCGCCCGCACCCGGCCATAGTTGACTCCGGCCAGCACGATATCGCCCTGACGCAGAGTACCGTTCTGCACCAGCACGGTGGCAACCGGGCCACGGCCCTTGTCCAGCCGCGACTCAACCACCACGCCCTTACCCGGTGCTGATGGCTGGGCCTTGAGCTCAAGTACTTCGGCTTGCAGCAGAACCGCTTCCAGCAACTCGTCGATACCGGTGCCGACCTTGGCCGAGACGTGGACAAACATGGTGTCACCACCCCATTCTTCGGGGATCACGTCACGTGCGGCCAAATCGTTCTTGATCCGATCCGGATCAGCATCTTCCTTGTCGATCTTGTTCACCGCCACCACGATCGGCACGCCAGCAGCCTTGGCATGCTGTACGGCCTCTTCGGTCTGCGGCATCACACCGTCGTCGGCGGCCACTACCAGGATCACGATATCGGTGGCCTGGGCACCACGGGCACGCATCGCGGTAAAGGCGGCGTGACCGGGGGTGTCGAGGAAGGTAACCATGCCACGCTCGGTTTCAACGTGGTAGGCGCCGATGTGCTGGGTAATGCCGCCAGCCTCACCGGCCGCAACCTTGGCCCGGCGAATATAGTCGAGCAACGAGGTCTTGCCGTGGTCGACGTGACCCATGACGGTCACCACCGGCGCGCGCGACACTTCTTCACCTTCGAAATGCATCGATTCGACCAGTTGGTCTTCGATGTCGCTCTCGCGGACCTGCTTGACCTTGTGCCCCATATCCTCGGCCACAATGCTGGCAGTGTCCTGATCCAGCACCTGGTTGATAGTTACCATGGTGCCGTTCTTGAACATGTATTTGATGACCTCGGCTGCCTTCACCGACATCTTCTGGGCCAGTTCGGCCACGGTGATGGTTTCGCCGATCACAACTTCGCGCACTAGAGGTCCTGTGGGCTTCTCGAACCCATGCTGATTGCGTTTCTTGGCCTTGAGTTTGCCACCGCCGCCACGACGCCGGCTCAGACCATCCTCATCCTCGATGATACGAGCGGTCTGACGGGCCTTGTCCTTGCCACCATGACCACCAGCGCGCTTGCGATTGCGCTCTTCCTCTTCCTCAGCCCGGCTTGGCTTGCGCCGGTGCTCTTCCTTCTTCTTGGCCGGTTCAGCTGCGGCAGGTACTGCAGCAGGGGGCTCGGCGGCAACTGCGGCAACCGGCTCCGGCTGCTTGACCGGCTCTTGGGCAGCAGGCTGAGCCTTGACGGCTTCGGCCTTCAGCCGCTCTTCTTCGGCCTTGCGTGCGCTTTCCTCAGCCGCCAGGCGAGCATCTTCCTCGGCCTTGCGCCGGGCTTCCTCAGCCCGCTGACGTGCCTCTTCAGCAGCACGCAGCTCTTCCAGCTCACGCTGACGCTCGGCCTCCAGTTCGGCCGGATCACGCTTGACGTAAGTTTTCTTCTTACGCACTTCGACGTTGACCGTCTTGCTGCCGGACACCTTCAGGGTGCTGACTGTCTTGCGCTGCAAAGTAATCTTGCGCGGCTCGCTGGCCGATTCGCCATGGGCATTCTTGAGAAATGCCAACAGAGCCTGTTTCTCCTCATCGGAAACCGACTGCTCCGGGCCGGTCTGTTTTAGACCTGCTTCTTTCATCTGTTGCAGCAGGCGCTCTACCGGCGTTCCTACCACACTAGCCAATTCTTTGACCGTCACTTCCGCCATTCACTTCTCTCCTCAGTCGGGTCCGTGCGTTACCGCAGGGTGATGTCACCAAACCGACCGGTTATTCAAACCAGGGCGCGCGGGCGGCCATGATCAGGGCGCCAGCCCGCTCTTCGTCCATGCCGTCGATATCGAGCAGATCATCGACAGACTGTTCGGCCAGGTCTTCCATACACAGGATGCCCTTGGCAGCGAGTTGGAAGGCCAGAGCACGGTCCATGCCTTCCATGTTGAGCAGGTCGTCAGCCGGCTGAGCCTCTTCGAGTTTCTCCTCGTTGGCGATGGCCTTGGTCAACAGACGATCCTTGGCCCGGGCGCGCAGCTCATTGACGATATCCTCGTCGAAGCCGTCGATATCCAGCATTTCTTCCATCGGGACGTAGGCGATTTCCTCCAGCGAGGTGAAACCTTCCTCGACCAGTACCTGCGCCAGTTCCTCATCCACATCCAGCTCGTCGATGAAGACCTTGAGCACGTCGCCGGTTTCCGCTTCCTGCTTGGCGCGGATCTCGTCTTCGGTCATTACGTTCAGGGTCCAGCCGGTCAGTTGGCTGGCCAGACGAACGTTTTGGCCGTTGCGACCAATGGCCTGGGCCAGATTGTCCTCAGCCACTGCCAGATCGATGGTGTGAGCATCTTCATCGAGAATGATCGAAGCCACTTCGGCCGGGGCCATGGCGTTGATCACGAACTGGGCCAGGTTGTCGTCCCACAGCACGATGTCGACACGCTCGCCACCCAGCTCACCGGATACGGCCTGGACCCGCGAGCCGCGCATACCGATGCAGGCGCCCTGCGGATCAATGCGCTTGTCCTTGGAACGAACCGCGATCTTGGCCCGCGAACCAGGATCCCGGGCAGCGCCCATGACTTCGATCAGCTCTTCGGCGATTTCCGGCACTTCAATGCGGAACAACTCGATGATCATTTCCGGGCAGGCACGCGACAACACCAGTTGCGGGCCGCGATTTTCGGTACGGATGTCCTTGAGCAGAGCACGGATGCGCACGCCGGTACGGAAGGTTTCACGCGGAATCATTTCCTCGCGCGGCAACACGGCCTCGGCGTTGTTGCCCAGGTCAACGATGATGCTGTCGCGGGTCACCTTTTTCACCGTGCCGCTGATGATTTCACCCAGGCGGTCGCGATAGGCGTCAACGACCTGGGCACGCTCGGCTTCGCGAACCTTCTGCACGATCACCTGCTTGGCAATCTGGGCAGCGATTCGGCCAAACTCGATCGATTCGATCTTCTCTTCGATCACGTCGCCAATGTTCAGCGCGGCATCCCGCTCCTGGGCCTGATCCAAAGTCAGCTGCATCTCCGGCTCTTCGAAGTCTTCGTCAGCCACTACGGTCCAGCGCCGGAAGGTCTCGTAGTTGCCGGTGTGGCGATTGATCTCCACCCGTACATCCACTTCGTCCTCGTAGCGCTTCTTGGTGGCCGTAGCCAGCGCCAGTTCCAGCGCTTCAAAAATGACTCCAGGCGGTACGCCCTTCTCATTGGAAACGGATTCCACAACCAGCAGCACTTCTTTGCTCATCGTATGCCTCGCCTAACGCCGTCCATTGGGTAACTTACGCCCCAAAACCTTCAGAACCGGGGAATGATGTTGCCCTTGTCGATTGAGTCGATCGGCAACAAGTACTCGTGATCATCCACCTGGATAACCACCTCGTCACCCTCCACACCGCGGAGGATGCCCTGAAAATTGCGCCGCCCATCGAACGGAGTACGCAGGCGAATCTTTGCCTGTTCACCGACATAGGCAGCATACTGCTCAAGCTTGAACAACGGACGATCCATCCCCGGTGACGACACCTCCAGGGTGTAGTCATTAGCAATCGGATCCTCAACATCCAATACCGCACTCAACTGCCGGCTGACCGTAGCGCAGGCCTCCACATCTATGCCATCGGCATGCTCGATGTACACCCGCAACAGGGTATGCTTGCCCTGCGAAAGGTACTCGATACCCCAGCATTGATAGCCCAAAGCCTCAATACTCGGGGCCAGCATGGCCTCCAACTCAGTCTGCTTGCCGGACAAATTCAGCGCCTCTTTCAAACACGAACAAAAAATGGGCCCTTGGCCCATCCTGGATCTGGCCACCCCATGCACCAGTCACGGAGTCCAGACAACTAGCTAAGAAAAAGCCCCTCTGAAGGGGCCCTGTGACTGGTTGCGGGGGCAGGATTTGAACCTACGACCTTCGGGTTATGAGCCCGACGAGCTACCAGACTGCTCCACCCCGCGTCGAATCTTAGGGCGTGGATTATACGCCCGGACGCCTAACAAGACAACCGGGCAACGCCCTTGCAATGATCAGAGCCCATATGACGGGCTCTGCTATGGTTGGTGCGGAAGATGGGACTCGAACCCATACACCCTAAGGCACTACCCCCTCAAGATAGCGTGTCTACCAATTCCACCACTTCCGCAAAACTGTTTGGCTTACTCAGCGCTCGGCACATCATCCGAGACTGGAGCCTGAGGAACCTGGCCTTCCACCTCCAGCACAGGTACATCTTCACTGATCACCGGAGCCGGCTGCGTTTGCAGTGCCGGACTCGGCAGACCGGCATCACGCTCGAAACTGGCCTTGTTACTGGCGTAATAAGCCAGACCCAGCGAGGTGACGAAGAATACAGTGGCCAGCACAGCAGTCAAGCGACTCAGAAAAGTAGCTGAACCCTGGCTGCCAAACACGGTGCCCGACGCACCCGCACCAAAGGACGCACCGGTCTCGGCACCCTTACCCTGCTGCATAAGCACCAACCCAACCAGGGCAATGGCGACCAGCAGGTGAATAACCACAACTACGGTTTCAATCATTACACACGTCCCGCGGCACGAGCGATCGCACCAAACTCTTCAGCGTTGAGGGAGGCACCACCAATCAACCCCCCATCGATATCCGGCATAGCAAACAACGCCTCGGCGTTATCAGCCTTCACACTACCGCCGTACACAATCTGCACCATCCGGGCCTGCTCGTCATCGAGCAATGCCAGACGCGCGCGAATCATGGCGTGCACATCCTGAGCCTGCTCAGGACTTGCCGTCAAGCCCGTACCAATGGCCCAGACCGGCTCATACGCCAACACACCTTGTGCCAGACCACCGACACCAAAGGCATCCAGCACTACCTGGAGCTGCCGACCGATTACATCAGCCGTTTCACCAGCATCGCGCTCGGCCTGGGTTTCCCCGACGCAGAGCACTGGACGCAGACCGCAGGCCAGTGCCGCAGCAAACTTGCGCTTGACCACTTCATCGCTTTCACCGAACAGAGTCCGGCGCTCGGAGTGACCAACCAACACATACTCACAACCAGCATCACGCAGCTGAGCTGGCGATATTTCGCCGGTCAACGCACCCGGCTCGGCCTGGTGAGCACAACTTTGCCCACCGATGCGGATCGGCCCGGCTGCCAGCGCTTCGCGGCAACGCTCGATATAGAGCGCTGGCGGTGCAATCATCAGCTCCACCTGCTCAGGCCAGTCCTGCTGGGACAGAGCCACCAGCAGCGCATCGACGGATTGCCGTGTACCGTGCATTTTCCAGTTTCCGGCGACCAACGGACGACGCATGCCTAACCTCTCAGCTCAAGCGGGCGCCAATGTTAACCAAGATGCCCGAACGACACAACCGCCTTTTTGAGCTTTAAGGAACTTCTGAGAACACAGGCGAGGCCGGCAAGGCTGTTTCAGGCAGTCTTGCCAACACTGTTGGTTCTCAGAGATTTCAGTCGTGTTCGGCAAACAGCTCTTTCACCCGCTCAGCCAGCAGACCGGCCTCGGCCTTGACCTGAGCGGCATCCTGGCCTTCGACCATAACCCGAATCAGCGGCTCGGTACCGGACAGGCGCAACAATACTCGACCACTATCACCCAGACGCTGCTCAACGGCCTCGACCGCCGCCAGCAGCGAGGCATCCTGCAACGGCGACTGAGTACCAGGCTGATAGCGCACATTGATCAGCGTCTGCGGGCACTTGCTCATGCCAGCGCAGGCTTCGGCCAAGGTCAGCCCCGAGCGCTGCAATGCCATCAGCACCTGCAACGCGGCGATCACGCCATCGCCGGTTGAGGTATGGTGCAGGCAGACCAGATGCCCGGACGACTCGCCACCGAGAATCCAGCCACGCTCGCGCAACCCGGCCATGACGTAGCGATCACCGACTTTGGCCCGGACAAACTCGACACCTCGCTCCTTGAGTGCCAGCTCCAGCCCCAGGTTACTCATCAATGTCCCTACCACACCTCCGCGCAGCAGGTCTCGCCGATGCAGGTCATCAGCAATGATGAACAGCAACTCATCACCATCAACTTCCCTGCCCTGCGCATCGACCATCATCACCCGGTCGCCATCGCCATCAAAAGCAATCCCCAGATCAGCGCCCTGAGCCAGAACCGCCTTGCGCAAGGCAGCCAGATCGGTCGAGCCAACCCCGGCATTGATATTCAGCCCATCAGGCTGAACACCGATTACACTGACCTCAGCCCCCAATTCGCGAAACACGCTGGGCGCCACTTTGTAGGTCGCCCCGTTAGCGCAGTCCAGGACCAGCTTCAAGCCCTTGAAACTGGCACTAGTGGGCACACTGCTTTTGCAGAATTCAATATAGCGCCCGGACGCATCCTCGACCCGGGTCACCTTGCCCAGGGCTGCCGACTCAACCACTTCAAGCGGTGCATCGACCAGTCGCTCGATTTCCAGCTCCAGCTCATCCGGCAGTTTACTGCCATTGGCCGAGAAGAACTTGATGCCATTGTCGTAGAAAGGATTGTGCGAGGCACTGATGACAATCCCGGCATCAGCCTGGAAAGTGCGGGTCAGATAGGCGATGGCCGGAGTCGGCATCGGTCCGAGCAATTGCACCTGAGCCCCCGCCGCCGACAACCCAGCCTCTAATGCGGACTCGAACATATACCCGGAGATCCGGGTATCCTTGCCAATCACAACTCGGCAACTGCCCTGGTTGCGGAACGCCATACCAACCGCCCAACCCAGGCGCAGCATGAAATCGGGAGTAATCGGGTGGCTCCCAACACGGCCACGAATGCCGTCGGTGCCGAAATAGCGTTTTTCCATCTGCTGATTCCTGTTTGCTTGCGCGCTATCGTTTTAGTCAGCCAGCCTGCTGCACCGCCTCGGCCATTCGCACCGCATCGACGGTGGCCGCAACATCATGGACACGTAGAATACGCGCACCCTTGCCTACAGCCAGCGCCGCCAGAGCCAGACTGCCATATAGACGCTGATCAACCGGCCGGTCCAGCACCTGCCCGATCATGGTCTTGCGCGACACGCCGACCAGCAGCGGCAGACCTGCCGGCTGCAACAGATGCATACGGGCGAACAATTGGAGATTATGATCCAGACTTTTGCCAAAGCCGAACCCCGGATCAAGGATCAGCCGCTCCCTGGGAATCCCGGCCGCCACGCAAGCCGCCACCCGCTCGACCAAGAAAGCATTGACCTCATCCAGCACTGAATCGTAGCTGGGCGAGCGCTGCATAACATCAGGCTCCCCCTTCATATGCATGATGCACACCGGCAAACCCGTGGCAACCGCCGCCGCCAAGGCTCCGGGACGGGTCAGCGAGCGCACGTCGTTGATCAGCCCGGCGCCGACTGCGGCACTGGCAGTGATCACCTCAGGCGTACTGGTATCGACTGAAACTATGGTATCGAAGCGCTGCTTGATCGCTTCCACCACTGGCACGACCCGCTCCAACTCCTGCGCAACACTGACCGGAGCCGCACCAGGGCGGGTGGACTCGCCACCGACATCAATCAGCGTAGCGCCCTCGCCCAGCATCCGCTCGACATGCCGCAGCGCGGCGTCGCGGTGATTGAAGCACCCACCGTCGGAAAACGAATCCGGAGTAACATTAAGAATGCCCATGACCTGGACACGGGAAAGATCAAGCTCCCGGTCGCCGCAAGGCAACCGGGAGCTGCTAGGCCGTTCAACCATGAAGAATCAGTGCTCGCCCGCCGGATCGCCGATCACACCGTCATCACGCTCGGCGTCATCGCTGGCCGCCTGATCGCCAGACTTGGCCGCAGCGCCCGGACCAGCCTTGTCATCACCCTGCCAGTCCTTAGGCTCGCGCGGGGGCCGACCAGCCATGATGTCGTCGATCTGGTCAGAGTCGATGGTCTCGTACTTCATTAGTGCTTCGGCCATCAAATCCAGCTTGTCGCGATTTTCTTCCAGCAGGCGCTTGGCGATGGTGTAGCAGTCATCAATGATACGCCGCACTTCCTCGTCGATCTGCTTGGCCGTATCACCGGACACATTGATGTGCTGACTACCAGCACTGCGGCCGAGGAACACTTCACCCTCTTCCTCTGCATACATCAACGGCCCGAGCTTTTCCGACAAGCCCCACTTGGTCACCATGTTCCGAGCCAACTGGGTAGCCCGCATGATGTCGTTGGAGGCCCCTGTGGTTACGCCATCAAAGCCCAGAGTCATCTCTTCGGCAATCCGGCCACCGAACAGCGAGCAGATCTGACTTTCCAGCGCCCGCTTCGACAAGCTGTAGCGATCTTCTTCGGGCAGGAACATGGTCACACCCAAGGCCCGGCCACGGGGAATGATCGACACTTTGTAAACCGGGTCATGCTCGGGCACCAGCCGGCCAACAATCGCGTGACCGGACTCGTGATAGGCGGTATTGAGCTTCTCCTTCTCGGACATAACCATCGACTTGCGCTCGGCGCCCATCATGATCTTGTCCTTGGCCAACTCGAATTCCTTCATTTCCACCAGCCGCTTGTTGGCCCGGGCCGCGAACAGCGAAGCCTCGTTGACCAAGTTGGCCAGATCGGCACCGGAGAAACCCGGTGTACCGCGAGCAATCAGTGACGGCTTGACGTCATCGCCAACCGGAACCTTACGCATGTGCACCTTGAGAATCTGCTCACGACCACGCACATCCGGCAGGCCAACCACCACCTGACGATCAAATCGGCCCGGGCGCAGCAGCGCCGGGTCGAGAACGTCCGGACGGTTGGTAGCAGCCACCACAATGATGCCGTCATTGGCCTCGAAACCATCCATCTCGACCAGCAACTGGTTCAGGGTCTGCTCTCGCTCGTCATGCCCGCCACCCAGACCGGCACCACGATGGCGACCCACGGCATCGATCTCGTCGATGAAGATAATGCACGGCGCATGCTTCTTGGCCTGATCGAACATGTCGCGAACCCGGCTGGCACCGACACCTACGAACATTTCCACGAAGTCGGAACCGGAAATGGTGAAAAACGGTACCTTGGCCTCGCCAGCGACGGCCTTGGCCAGCAGGGTTTTACCAGTACCAGGCTGACCGACCATCAGTACGCCACGCGGAATATGGCCGCCCAGGCGCTGAAACTTGCCCGGGTCACGCAGAAACTCAACCAGCTCGCTGACCTCTTCCTTGGCCTCGTCACACCCGGCGACATCGGCAAAGGTAGTCTTGACCTGATCCTCAGACAGCATTCGCGCCTTGGACTTGCCGAAGCTCATCGGCCCGCCGCGGCCACCGCCGCCGCCCTGCATCTGGCGCATGAAGAACATGAATAGCGCGATGATGATCAAAATCGGGAAGCTGGCGATCAGCAACTGAGTCCAGATGCTCTGCTGCTCGGGCTGTTTGCCCTCAACCACCACATCATTGTTCAGCAGGTCGCCGATCAGGCCACCGTCCTGAATCGCCGGCCGCACGGTCTTGAAGGTTTCACCATCGCGCCGCTTGCCGGTGATTACAAAGCCATCAACCGTCACCCGCTCGACCTGGCGATCCTTAACCAGCTCCAGGAACTCGGTGTAATTTACGGTACGCGGCTCACTGGGACTGCTGAAGTTGTTCATCACCGTGACCAGGACGGCGGCAATGATCAACCACAGAATGAGGTTTTTCGCCATATCGTTCAAAGTCCTACCCTCTTGCTCCGCCGCTCGCCGGCAGAGCCTTCGCTAAAATCGTGTGTCTGCTTAGACACGATTACCTTACACCAGTTTCACCCCTGACGGCAGATCGGCCAGTGTAACGCCCTATGTCGCCCAGCGGGATTCTCAGTGATCGCCACCCTTGAATCCACGCGCCAGCAGGTAGGTTTCCCGCGAACGACCACGCGAGGCATCCGGCTTGCGGGTCAGCAGCTTGTCAAACTGACCACGCATACCCCGGTAATAATCATCAAAACCTTCACCATGGAACACCTTGATCAAAAAGTCGCCGCCCGGGCGCAACACCCTGGTAGCCATATCCAACGCCAACTCGCACAGATACATGGCGCGCGGCTGATCCACCGCAGGTGTTCCACTCATATTGGGGGCCATATCGGAAATAACAAGGTCGACAGGCTGATCACCAATGGCGGCCAGAATGGCTTCGAACACGCTATCCTCGGTAAAGTCACCCTGAATGAAAGTGACATCAGCAATACTGTCCATCGGCAGAATATCAGAGGCGATCAGCCGCCCCTTCTCCCCCAGCACCCGGCTGGCGACCTGCGACCAGCCACCCGGTGCCGCCCCCAGATCGAGGACTGTCATGCCTGGCCTGAGCAGGCGATCGCGCTCCTGGATTTCCAGCAGTTTGTAACTGGCGCGCGAACGATAGCCGTCCTTTTGCGCCTTCTTGACGAAAGGATCGTCGAAATGCTCTTTCAGCCAGCCTTTGCTGGTTTTGGATCGGGCCACGGAATACCTCGTGCAGCGGATCGCGCCGCCGGTTAAACTATGCGCTTTCACTCCATTACCCTAGGAAAGCACTCGGATCATTATGGCGCTCAGTTCGGCACAGAAGAAAGACCTCAAGAAGATCGGCCACCACCTCAAGCCGGTGGTAATCGTCAGTGAACAGGGCGTCAGCGCCGGCGTGTTGGCTGAACTGGAGCGCGCCCTGAACGATCACGAGCTGATCAAGATCCGCCTCAGCGTCGCCGACCGTGAAGCCAAGCAGGCGCTGATCAGCGAGATCTGCCAGCAGACCGGCGCAGAACTGGTTCAGGTCATCGGCAAAATGGCTATCCTGCTGCGCCGCAGCAAGCAACCCAACGCCAACCTGTCCAACCTGCTGCGCTTCAAGAACGCCTGAGCGGTTCGACATCCTCGTCAGGCCTGGGTTGCAATACCAGCACCAGGCCGGCAAATGCCACCACCAGATAGGCGAACATCGCCCAGTATTCGCCACCGGCAAAACCATGCGCGACGAAGAATACCGTACAGGCCAACAGCACCAGCAACAGTAGCTGACCTCGCAGATCGCGCCAGCAGCGTGCGCCAAGAGCAACGCCCGCCACCAGCAACTGCAGCAGCGCGCACGCCGCGGCGAAACCAATCATCAGCGGCCGCATGAACGCACCGATTTCATTGACCAGCAGCGCCGCCAGGCCAAAACGATCAAGCGCAGGCAGCAGCACGAAGTGAACCACCCAGATACCACCAACCCAGAGGGTTTGAGCCAGTTGCCAAGCCACCCGACCACCGCGAGGAGTTGGCCGGGTCAGCATATCGCTCACTGGTGACGCACCTCGACGATTTCGAATTCGACCACACCACCGGGCGTCCTGACCGCAACCACATCACCCTCGTCCTTACCGATCAGGGCGCGAGCGATGGGCGAACCCACGGAGATCTTGCCGGATTTGATGTCTGCCTCATCCTCACCAACGATCTGGTACACCACTTCCTCGTCGGTATCGACATTAGCAATGGTCACGGTCGTGCCGAAGATCACCTTGCCGGTATGCGGAATGCTGGTGACATCGATCACCTGGGCATTGGACAGACGGCCCTCGATATCACGGATGCGCGCCTCAACCATGCCCTGCTGCTCGCGCGCAGCATGGTATTCGGCGTTCTCCTTGAGATCACCCAGCTCACGCGCCTCGGCAATCGCCTGACTGAGCTGCGGACGCACCACGCTCTTGAGCTGCTTGAGTTCAACTTCGAGGGCTTCAGCGCCCTGCTTGGTCATCGGATACTTCATATCAAATTCCTGCGTGCAAATCCTGGAGTCGACGTACGATCTTCTCCGGACCAAACTTCAGCGCCATGCAGATCGCCTGGCCACCGGCCAGGGTAGTGGTCGAGTAGACCTTGTGCTGCAGCGCGTTGCGACGAATCGAATAGGAGTCGGCAATCGACTGGCGGCCTTCGGTGGTATTGATCACCAGACTGACCTGATCGTTCTTGATCATGTCGACAATGTGCGGACGCCCCTCAGTCACCTTATTGACCCGGCGTACCGGGATACCGGCCGCCTCGATCACCTTGGCGGTACCACTGGTAGCCACAACCTCGAAGCCCAGCTCAACCAGGTCACGCGCCACCTCGGCAACAAACGGCTTGTCGTCTTCGCGCACACTGAGGAACGCGCAGCCGCCGGTCGGCAGGCGCTCGCCAGCGCCAACCTGAGCCTTGGCATAGGCTTCGGCAAAGCTGTCGCCAACGCCCATGACCTCACCGGTGGACTTCATTTCCGGGCCAAGGATCGGGTCTACACCAGGGAACTTGGCGAACGGGAACACCGCCTCCTTGACGCTGAAGTACGGCGGTACAACTTCCTGGGTAAAGCCCAGCTCCTTCAGGGTTTTGCCGGCCATGACCCGAGCGGCAATCTTAGCCAGCGACTGGCCAATGCACTTGGATACAAAGGGCACAGTGCGCGAGGCCCGCGGATTAACCTCGATCACATAGATGGTCTCACCCTGCACTGCCATCTGCACATTCATCAGGCCAACCACGCCAAGCTCAAGCGCCATCTTGCGCACCTGTTCACGGATCTGATCCTGAATATTGGCCGGCAATGAGTACGGCGGCAGCGAGCAGGCCGAGTCACCGGAGTGCACGCCAGCTTGCTCGATATGCTGCATGATCGCGCCGATCACCACATCGGTACCATCAGAAACGGCATCGATATCGACTTCGATGGCACAGTTGAGGAAGTGGTCGAGCAGCACCGGGCTGTCGTTTGACACCTTGACCGCCTCGCGCATATAGCGTTTGAGCTCATCTTCCTGATAGACGATTTCCATCGCCCGCCCACCCAATACGTAGGAGGGGCGCACCACCAGCGGATAACCGATATTCTTTGACAGCGCCAGCGCCTGCTCTTCACTGCGCGCGGTGGCATTCGGCGGCTGACGCAGATTAAGCCGCTCAACCATCTGCTGGAAACGCTCACGGTCTTCGGCCCGGTCGATCGCCTCGGGGCTGGTGCCGATGATCGGCACCCCGGCCTCTTCCAGCGCACGCGCCAGTTTCAGCGGGGTTTGGCCGCCATACTGGACGATCACACCCTTGGGCCGCTCGACCCGGACAATTTCCAGCACGTCTTCCAGAGTCACCGGCTCGAAGTACAGACGGTCGGAGGTGTCGTAGTCAGTCGATACGGTTTCCGGGTTGCAGTTGACCATGATGGTCTCGTAACCATCTTCACGCATCGCCAGCGCGGCATGCACACAGCAGTAATCGAACTCAATGCCCTGACCGATCCGGTTCGGGCCACCGCCCAACACCATGATCTTATCGCGTCCGCTCGGATTGGCCTCGCACTCTTCCTCGTAGGTCGAATACATGTAGGCGGTATCGGTGGCGAACTCAGCGGCGCAGGTGTCGACCCGCTTGTACACCGGTTGCACCTTGAGCTTCTGACGGTGGCTACGCAGGGTTTTCTCGCTGACTGCCAACAACTGAGCCAGACGAGCGTCGGAGAAGCCCTTGCGCTTGAGCCGATACATCAGATCGCGATCGATGTTGGCCAGCCCCAGCGTCTTGACCCGCTCTTCATCCTTGACCAGATCCTCGATCTGGATCAGGAACCAGGGATCAATCCGGGTCAGCTCGAACACCTCGTCACGGCTCATGCCGATGCGGAAGGCGTCCGCTACATACCAGATCCGATCGGCGCCGGGCACGGTCAGTTCACGAATGACTTCGGCGCGTACTTCGGCATTGGCCGGATCAACCTTGGGATCGAGACCCACCACGCCAACTTCCAGCCCACGCAAGGCCTTGTGCATAGACTCCTGGAAGGTGCGACCGATGGCCATGACCTCACCCACGGATTTCATCTGGGTGGTCAGACGGGCATCGGCGTTGGGGAACTTCTCGAAAGCGAAACGCGGAATTTTGGTGACCACGTAGTCGATCGACGGCTCGAACGAAGCCGGCGTGCGGCCACCGGTAATGTCGTTTTGCAGCTCATCAAGCGTGTAACCGACCGCCAGCTTGGCGGCGATCTTGGCAATCGGGAAGCCGGTGGCCTTGGAGGCCAGCGCCGAACTGCGCGACACCCGCGGGTTCATCTCGATCACGACCATCCGCCCGGTGTTCGGACAGATACCGAACTGCACGTTGGAGCCGCCAGTTTCCACGCCAATCTCACGCAGCACCGCCAGCGAGGCGTTGCGCATGATCTGGTATTCCTTGTCGGTCAGGGTCTGGGCCGGGGCAACAGTGATCGAGTCACCGGTATGCACACCCATTGGATCGAAGTTTTCAATCGAGCAGACGATGATGCAGTTGTCCTTCTTATCGCGGACCACTTCCATCTCGTACTCTTTCCAGCCGATCAGCGATTCGTCGATCAGCAGCTCGTTGGTCGGCGACAGGTCCAGACCGCGGGTGCAGATCTCTTCAAACTCTTCGCGGTTGTAGGCGATCCCGCCACCAGTGCCGCCCATGGTGAAGGACGGACGGATAATGCACGGGAAACCAACCTGATCGAGTACCGCATTGGCCTCATCCATGTTGTGGGCGATACCCGAGCGCGGGCACTCCAGACCAATGGACTTCATGGCCTTGTCGAAGCGCGAACGGTCCTCGGCCTTGTCAATGGTGTCGGCATTGGCGCCGATCATCTCGACACCGTACTTCTCCAGCACGCCGTGCTTTTCCAGATCCAGCGCACAGTTCAGTGCGGTCTGGCCACCCATGGTCGGCAGCACCGCATCCGGGCGCTCCTTCTCGATGATCTTCTCTACCGTCTGCCACTTGATCGGCTCGATGTAGGTGGCATCAGCCATGGCCGGATCGGTCATGATGGTGGCCGGATTGGAGTTGACCAGGATCACCCGGTACCCCTCTTCCTTCAGCGCCTTGCAGGCCTGAGCGCCGGAGTAGTCAAACTCACAGGCCTGGCCGATGACGATGGGGCCGGCGCCGAGAATCAGAATGCTTTGAATGTCTGTACGTTTTGGCATGATCTTCAGTAAATCCTGTATTCCGGCGGTTTAGCAGCGCTTGGCCATGGCCTCGATGAAACGGTCGAACAGCGGCGCGACATCATGCGGGCCGGGGCTGGCTTCGGGGTGACCCTGGAAGCTGAAAGCGGCCTTGTCGGTGCGCTCGATGCCCTGCAGCGTGCCGTCGAACAACGACTTGTGGGTAGCACGCAGATTGCCCGGCAGGCTCGTCTCATCGACAGCAAAACCGTGGTTCTGGCTGGTGATCATTACCACGCCGCTATCCAGATCCTGCACCGGGTGGTTGGCGCCATGGTGGCCATGGCCCATCTTCACGGTCTTGGCGCCGGAGGCCAGGGCCAGCAACTGGTGACCCAGACAGATACCGAAGACCGGAATCTCGGTTTCGAGAATCTCGCGAATGGCCTGGATCGCATAATCGCAGGGTTCCGGATCACCAGGGCCATTGGACAGGAATACCCCATCCGGATTCAGCTCCAGCACTTCACTGGCCGACGTCTGGGCCGGCACCACGGTCAGGCGGCAGCCGCGCGCCACCAGCATGCGCAAAATGTTGGTCTTGACCCCATAGTCATAGGCCACGACATGGTAGGGCAGTTCGGCATCGGCTCGCTCGGGGTGGCTGTCACTGGCCAGCTCCCAGACACTGGAGCGCCACTGGTAGGGCGCCTTGACCGTGACTTCCTTGGCCAGGTCCATGCCCTTGAGCCCCGGGAAGCTGCGCGCCAGCTCAAGCGCCTGTTCCTCGCTGACCGAATCACCGGCAATAATGCAGCCGTTTTGCGAGCCCTTTTCACGCAGAATACGGGTCAGCCGGCGAGTATCGATACCGGCAATGGCCACCACGCCGTTGTCTTTGAGGTAATCGGGCAGGCTCTGCTTGCAGCGCCAACTGCTGGCGAGCAGCGGCAGATCGCGAATGACCAGACCGGCAGCGTGCACCCGATCGGCTTCAACATCTTCGGGAGTAACACCGGTATTGCCGATATGCGGGTAGGTCAGGGTTACGATCTGGCGGGAGTAGGACGGATCGGTGAGGATCTCCTGATAACCGGTCATGGCCGTATTGAACACGACCTCGCCGACACTGTGGCCGTCGGCGCCGATGGCCTCACCGCGAAAAATACTGCCGTCGGCAAGGGCGAGAATGGCTGGCTTGGACAAGAAAACCTCCGATTGAGCTGACACGTTTTACCAAACGCGGGCTGCACAAAAGCGGGAATGAGGTGCCGTGACACCACATCCCGCTACAAGGCATTGTCAGATACGCGCTAGATAGACAGATTAGCGCCATAGTCTAGCGGCTTGACCCCAAAATATCCACACCGAATGGCACCGTTCGCCCGACCGCAACAACCGGACACAATCCCATTGTGTTTCATCCTTCGGTCAACTGTGATAAAAACCCCGATGAACGCATGCAGTCATCTGCCCAGGCGCCACCCCGCCGGCAGCACAGACCCTGGTGACCGGTCACGACTTGCATCACAACAAAAAGAAAAACTCGGGGACAACACCATGGTAGTGCACCTGAAACGCAACTTCATCGTACTGATATTGTTGTGCATGGCGCCCTTGGCCCAGGCCGACCTGCAACGCCTGCAAACCCTGCATGAGTTCCGCAGTGAAGGCTATATCGCCGGAACCTACCTGCTGATCGACAACAACCTCTATGAGCGAGTACGCGAGCCGGGTAACCGCGAAACCTATAATCAAGCCCTGAACCGCATGGACCAGCTCCTGCGCCAGCTCGGCAACCCCAACGAACTACGCAGCCCCTACACCGACTTCGTCAACCTGATCCGCGAACTGGAAGGGCAACCAGAAGAAGAAGCCCACTTCAACCTGGCCACGGTCAACCGCATCATGCAGGCGCACGGCCGCCTGGAACGCACCGCCGCGCAACTTTACGACGAACAGACCAGCAGCGCATCCGAGCAACTGCTGGCCCTGCACCAACAGAGCCTGGAAACCAACCAGATCCTGCTGCTATACCAGAACAACATGTTCAGCTCGGTTGGCGTGTACTTCATGGACGCCGATGAGGGCATCTTTGCCGCCATGGACCAACGCATCACCGAGCGCGCCAGCAAACTGCACAGCCTATTCCCCGACCAGCAGGCCACACTCAGTCGACTGGACAAACAATACACTTTCATCCAGCCGCGCCTGATCAAGTATTACGAAGATTGGGTGCCGACCATTGCCGCTTTTTATCTGCAACGCAACATTCAGACCCTGGACATGCTGGCCCGCGAACAGGTCCGGGTCGCCAACCAGAGCAGCTAAGCCCATCCCAGATACGACAAAGCCCGGCATTGGCCGGGCCTTGTCCATTCAACCACACTCAGCGTAACGTCAGCACATCCTGCATGTCATACAGGCCCGCAGCCTGAGTTTCCAGCCACAATGCCGAACGCACAGCCCCCTTGGCGAAAGTCATCCGACTTGAAGCCTTATGGGTGATTTCCACCCGCTCGCCTTCAGTGGCGAACAGCACAGTATGATCACCTACCACATCGCCTGCCCGCACTGTGGCAAAGCCAATGGTTTCACGCTCGCGCGCGCCGGTCTGACCCTCGCGACCATAGACTGCAACCTTGTGCAGATCACGCCCCAGCGCCTGGGCAACCACTTCCCCCATGCGCAGCGCCGTGCCCGAAGGAGCATCGACCTTGTGCCGATGGTGCGCTTCGATCACTTCGATATCAGCATCGTCACCCATTACCCGGGCAGCCATATCCAGCAGCTTCAGACACAGATTGACACCCACACTGAAGTTCGGGGCAAACACTACGCCAATTTGCCTGGCCGCCTCGGCGATCTGTTGCTTTTGCTCCTCGGAAAAACCGGTAGTGCCAATCACCATGGCCTTACCATGGGCCCGGCACAACTCCAGATTGACCAAGGTACTGGTCGGATGAGTGAAATCGATCAGCACATCGAAATCATCCAGCACCTGCTCCAGACTTCCGGCCACCGTCACACCCAGGCACCCAACCCCGGCCAACTCGCCAGCGTCAGCCCCAACCAGAGTGCTCTGCGGACGCTCGATGGCGGCAGTCAATGCCGCACCTTCAGCCTGGGTCACGGCCTCGATCAGGGTCTTGCCCATACGCCCGGCGGCGCCAATCACTGCGATTCGTCTCATGGATTCGCTCCGCTCAGAATTTCATGTCTTCGAAGAAGTTTTTCACCCCTTCAAACCAGCTTTTGGCCCGTGGCGACTGATTGGAGCCTTCGGCCTCCAGGGTGCTGCGCAACTCCTCAAGCAGCTCGCGCTGGCGCTTGGTCAGATTGACCGGCGTCTCGACCACGATCCGGCACAGCAGGTCGCCTGCCGAACCACCGCGCACCGGCACCACACCCTTGCCACGCAGCCGGAACAGCTTGCCGGTCTGGGCGCCTTCAGGGATTTTCAATTTGACCCGACCATCCAGGGTCGGCACTTCCAGCTCACCACCCAGCGCAGCATCGGCAAAACTGACCGGCACTTCGCAATACAGATTCTTGCCATCACGCTGAAAAATCTTGTGCTCACGCACCGATACCACGACATACAGGTCGCCCGACGGGCCGCCATTGACCCCGGCCTCCCCTTCACCCGCCAGGCGGATGCGGTCGCCGGTGTCCACACCAGCCGGCACCTTGACCGACAAGGTCTTCTGCTCTTCCACCCGACCATGGCCATGACAGTCGCCACAGGGGTCGGTAATCATCTTGCCGCTGCCATGACAGCGCGGACAGGTCTGCTGTACCGAGAAGAAGCCCTGCTGCATACGCACCTGACCATGCCCGCCACAGGTGGTACAGGTGACCGGGCTTGAGCCCTTCTTGGCCCCAGTCCCGTTACAGGTCTTACACTCGGCCAGCGTCGGCACCCGAATGGTTACGGTCGTGCCACGCACAGCCTCTTCCAGGTCCAGTTCCAGGGTATAGCGCAGATCACTGCCACGCTGCACGCTGGAACGACCACCACGCCCACCGCCACCACCGAAGATGTCGCCGAACACATCACCAAAGATGTCCGAGAAACTAGCGCCACCACCAAAACCACCGGCCCCGGCCCCCATGTTCGGATCGACTCCGGCATGCCCATACTGGTCATAGGCAGCACGTTTCTGGGCATCGGTCAGCACTTCGTAGGCCTCGTTGGCCTCCTTGAACTTTTCTTCCGCCTCTTTATCGTCCGGATTGCGATCCGGGTGATACTTCATTGCCAGACGGCGATAGGCCTTCTTCAGCTCGGCTTCACTGGCGCCGCGCTCCACGCCCAGCACCTCATAATAATCACGCTTGGCCATCGTTTCCGTTTCCTTCACAACACGCTTGCGGCACAAACGGCAACGCGGGAGCTAAGTCCCGCGTTGCCTGGCACAGTTACCGGTCTGCTGGTACAGACGGCCGGGACATCACTTGTTGTCCTTGACCTCTTCAAACTCGGCGTCCACCACATCATCGGCGCCGCCCTGTGCCGCATCGGCCTGAGCCTCACCCGCCTGGGCGGCCTGTGCCTGTTCGGCATACATCTTCTGCACCACCGGCCCGGAGACCTCTGACAGGGCATTGATCTTGGCTTCGATCAGTTCCTTGTCGTCACCCTTGACTGCTTCTTCCAGCTCAGCCAGGGCTTTCTCAATCGCTGCCTTTTCCTCGTCAGTGGCCTTGTCGCCTACTTCCTTGAGGGTCTTGCGAGTGGCATGCACCAGCTGATCGCCCTGGTTACGGGTAGTGACCAGTTCCTCGAATTTGCGATCTTCCTCGGCATTGGCCTCGGCATCACGCACCATCTGCTCGATTTCGTCCTCGCTCAGACCCGAAGAGGCCTTGATCACGATCGACTGCTGCTTGCCGGTCGCCTTGTCCTTGGCCGACACGTTGAGAATACCGTTGGCATCGATATCGAAGCTGACCTCGATTTGCGGCACGCCGCGCGGCGCCGGCGGGATATCGGCCAGATCGAAGCGACCCAGCGACTTGTTCTGTCCAGCCTGCTTGCGCTCGCCCTGCAGCACATGAATGGTCACGGCCGTCTGGTTGTCATCGGCAGTCGAGAACACCTGCGACTTCTTGGTCGGGATAGTGGTGTTCTTCTCGATCAGCGCGGTCATCACCCCACCCATGGTCTCGATCCCCAGTGACAGCGGGGTCACATCGAGCAACAGCACATCCTTGACGTCACCGGCCAGTACCGCACCCTGAATCGCCGCACCGATGGCCACAGCCTCGTCAGGGTTGACGTCCTTGCGCGGTTCCTTGCCGAAGAACTCGGTAACCGCCTTCTGCACCATCGGCATCCGGGTCTGACCACCGACCAGGATCACCTCATTGATGTCGGACACATCCAGACCAGCATCCTTCATCGCCACACGACACGGCTCAAGGCTGCGCTTGACCAGATCCTCGACCAGCGACTCCAGTTTGGCCCGGGTCACCTTGACATTCAGGTGCTTGGGACCGGAGGCGTCGGCAGTGATGTACGGCAGATTGACGTCGGTCTGCTGGCTGGAGGACAGCTCGATCTTGGCCTTCTCGGCAGCCTCTTTCAGGCGCTGCAGAGCCAGCGGATCGTTGTGCAGATCAACGCCATTCTCTTTCTTGAACTCGTCGGCCAGGTAGTCGATCAGGCGCAGGTCAAAGTCCTCACCACCGAGGAAGGTATCGCCATTGGTGGCCAACACCTCGAACTGATGCTCGCCATCAACCTCGGCGATCTCGATCACCGACACGTCGAAGGTGCCGCCACCCAGGTCGTAAACCACGATAGTGGAGTCACCGCGGGCCTTGTCCATGCCGTAGGCCAGCGCTGCGGCAGTCGGCTCGTTGATGATCCGCTTGACTTCCAGGCCCGCAATCCGGCCGGCATCTTTGGTGGCCTGACGCTGACTGTCGTTGAAGTAGGCCGGCACGGTGATCACCGCTTCGGTAACCGGCTCGCCCAGGTAGTCCTCGGCGGTTTTCTTCATCTTTTTCAACACTTCTGCCGACACCTGCGGCGGTGCCATTTTCTCGCCCTTGGCTTCAACCCAGGCGTCACCGTTGTCAGCCTTGACGATCTTGTAGGGCACCAGCTTGATGTCCTTCTGCACCACGTCCTCGTCAAACCGACGACCGATCAGGCGCTTGACCGCATACAGGGTGTTCTGCGGGTTGGTTACCGACTGACGCTTGGCCGACTGACCAACCAAGGTCTCGCCATCGTTGGTGTAGGCGACGATGGACGGGGTAGTGCGCGCACCCTCGGCGTTCTCGATCACCTTGGTGGCACCGTTTTCCATGATGGCGACGCAGGAGTTGGTAGTCCCCAGGTCGATACCGATAATTTTGCCCATAATTACTCGTTCTCCGAATCTGCTCGCCGCTTTACCCGCGGCCGGTTCAATCTGTCATGCCCACTAAATGGGGGCGCTCACAGCAATTTCAAGCCTGCTCGTCAATTTGCGGCGCGGCCGGTTTATCACTCGGGGTCTTGCTCACCACCACCATCGCCGGACGCAGCAAACGACCACTCAGGGTGTAGCCTTTCTGGAAGACCTTGAGCACGGTATTGGGCTCAACAGCGGCGCTCTCCTCCATAGCCATGGCCTGATGCAGCTCAGGGTTGAAGGGCTCGCCATGCGGCTCCACTGCCTGGACCTGGAAGCGACCCAGAGTATCGGTAAACATTTTCAGGGTCAGCTCAATGCCTTCGCGCATCGGCTTGATCGCCGGATCATTGGGATCGGACAGCTCCATGCCACGCTCCAGACTGTCGAGAATCGGCAACAGATCACCGGCGAAGCGCTCCAGCGCGAACTTGTGCGCCTTCTCGACATCCTGCTCGGCCCGACGACGGGCGTTCTGCACATCGGCAGCAGCGCGCAGCAACTGGTCCTGCGCTGTCGCCAGTTGCTCTTCCAGACTGGCGACACGGGCGGCCAGATCCTCGTCGGCCTGGGTCTCAACCACATCCCCAGCGTCAGGCGCCTGGCCGTTCAGATCCTGTTTATAGTCATCCGCCATGGAAATCTCCTGTGATGCAAAGGGCATACAGCCCGATTAAGCGAAAAATAAGCAACCCATAGTGACAGCCTATATGGGGACGCTGGCGCCAGCTTCAAGGGCTGGCGCGAAGGAATCCTCAGCTCTTGTCGGAGCCAACATAAGTACTGTATAAATAACCAGAACAAATAATCACCGGAGGGGAGCAAGGTCATGCTGGTACATCTGGCAGTGAACAATTACGCCATTGTCGACCATCTCGAACTTGAGCTCAAAGGCGGCATGAGCGCCATTACCGGCGAGACCGGGGCCGGCAAATCGATCATGCTTGACGCTCTGGCACTCACCCTGGGCGACCGCGCCGACAGCGGCGCCGTGCGCCCTGGCGCCGACAAGGCCGACATCCTCGCCACCTTCGACATCAGCAAGATTCCCGAAGCCCAGGCCTGGCTGGACGATCGTGACCTGGACAGCCCCGAGCAACAGGTGATTCTGCGCCGAGTGATCACCGCCGAAGGCCGATCGCGCGGCTACATCAACGGCAGTCCCTGCCCCCAGCAAGATCTCAAGACCCTCGGCGAAATGCTGATCGACATCCACAGCCAGCATGAGCACCAGTCACTGCTCAAGACCGAGACCCATCGCCGGCTGCTCGATGAGTACGCCGGCGCCAGCGACCTGGCCCGCCAGATTCAACTGGCCGCACAGCGCTGCCGTCAGACCGAGCAGGCCCTGCAGCAGGCCAGCGAACACAACGACGAACAGGAGGCGCGCCTGCAACTGCTGAGCTACCAGCTCGAAGAACTGGACAACCTCAGCCTGCTCGATGGCGAACTGGAGTTGCTGGAAGGCGAACAGCGTCAACTGGCCAATGCCGAACAGATTCTGATGGCCTGCCAGCAGGTGATCAACCTGTGCAGCGAGAACGACACTGGCAGCGTGCTGCAGGCCATGACCTCCAGCCTCAACCGCCTGGGCGGCCTGACCGAACACAGCCGCCACCTCAACGAAGCCCACAATCTGCTGGCCAGCGCCCAGATCCAGGTTGAAGAAGCCGTTGGTGAACTGAGCCGCTACCTGGATCACTTCGAGGCCGACCCACAACGCCAGCAGGAAGTTGAAGAGCGGCTGGGCAGCATCTACGAACTGGCCCGCAAGCACCGGGTCAACCCCGAGGAGCTGCCAGCCCTGCAGCAGCGCCTGATCGACGAACTGGAGAGCTTCCAGCAACGCGATGCCGACATTGAGCGCCTGGGCGACGAACTCAAGGCCTACCGCGAGCATTACCAGCAACTAGCCGACAAACTATCCGGCATTCGCCACAAAGCCGCGCAAAAACTGGCCAAGGCTGTCACTAGTGAAATTCAGCGTCTGGGCATGCCGGGCGGGCGGATCGAACTACAGCTAGCGCCCCTGAACCCAGGCAACTATCCCCCCCAGGGACTGGAAAGCGTCGAGTTTCTGGTCAGCGCCAACCCTGGACAGCCCGCCAAGCCACTGGCCAAGGTTGCCTCCGGCGGCGAACTGTCACGCATCAGCCTGGGGATTCAGGTCATCACCGCACAAACGTCACGGGTGCCGACTCTGGTATTCGACGAAGTAGACGTTGGCATTGGCGGCCCCACTGCCGAGATCGTCGGCCAATTGCTGCGCCAGCTTGGCGAGCGCGGCCAGGTTCTTACCGTCACCCACCTGCCCCAGGTCGCAGCCCAAGGGCATCAGCATCTGTTCGTGCGCAAGGAGCAAAAAAAGGATTCAACCCGGACCCGGATTGACGAGCTCGACCAGAGCGGTCGCATTCAGGAAGTGGCGCGCATGCTTGGCGGTGTGGACTTGACCGAAGAGTCACTGGCCCACGCCCGCAAACTGCTCTCGCTTACAGCATAAACGTGAAAAAGGCGCCTCAGGCGCCTTTTTTCTTCACGTACAACACCAGATTGTGGTCAACCAGCTCGAAACCGTGCTCACGGACGATTTCCTTCTGCCGACGCTCGATTTCCGGATCGAAAAACTCGATCACCTCGCCGGAGTCAACACAGACCATATGGTCGTGATGCTCGCCATCGGCCAACTCGAACACCGCATGACCGCTGTCGAAGTTGTGGCGCACCACCAGACCGGCCGATTCAAATTGAGTCAGAACCCGGTAAACGGTAGCCAACCCAACATCTTCTCCGGCCTCCATCAGGGACTTGTATACATCCTCGGCGCTCATGTGACGCTCTTCGGAATTGTCCAGCATCTGCAGGATTTTTACTCGCGGCAGCGTTACCTTGAGGCCAGCTTTGCGGAGTTCTTGATTTTCAACCATGGTCAGTTTCTCGTTCAGCGCTTCGCAGGGCGGGATCAGTCGGGTATGATTCATGGCTCACTGAGCCATTTCACAATAGTGGATGTTACCACGTCATGCCAAAGACCCTGAACCAAATCTTGTGTATTCTCATTTGCGCGATCAGTTTGAGCGCCTGTGGCTTCCCCGGCGTTTACAAGATTGACATCCAGCAGGGTAACGTTGTGACTCAGGACATGGTCGACCAATTGCGCCCCGGCATGACCACCCGTCAAGTCCGCTTCATCATGGGCACCCCGCTGATCCAGGACACCCTGCACCCGAACCGCTGGGACTACCTGTACAGCATGAAGGCCGGGCACAGCCCGCGTACCCAGGAGCGCATTTCATTGGTCTTCGAGAATGATCGCCTGGTAGGCCTGAGTGGCGACTTTGTCCCCGGCACCAGCCGCGACGAAGCCATTATGGGTGGCCAGGCCCCGCGCAGCTCCGGCACCGAAAGCTACCCGGTCGATCTGGGCGCCCCTCTGGGCACCGGCGAGTAAATCTCTCATCTATCCTGGCGCCGAGCTACTGCACGGCGCCAGAGTCGTCTGCACTACTCCTGCTCGCCCTGCTCGTCCTTAACCGCCTTGGCTTTTGCCGCGCGCTGCTTGCGCACTTCCTTGGGATCGGCTATCAGCGGCCGGTAGATCTCGACCCGCTCACCCTGGGCAAGAATCCGTTCAGCCGGCTTGGGTACCGTCTTGCCAAACACGCCCATGGCACTGGCATCCAGATCCAGTTCGGGAAAGTGCTCGGCAATGCGCGACAGCTTGGCAGCTTCCAGCATGCTGGTGCCCTCGGGCACTGTCAGACTGATGATTTTCTGCTTGTGGGCCAGCGCATAGGCCACTTCAACGGCAATGGTTCGCTCAGCCACCGTATTGCTCCTTGGCCCGCTGGCAGAAAGCATCCACCATGGTGTTGGCCGCCTGGTTGAACAACGGCCCCAGCGTCGCCTTGACCACCGGGCCGGCATAATTAAAGTGCAGATCCAGGCTGATCTTGCAGGCAGCCTCACCCAGCGCCTTGAACTCCCAGACACCATGCAGCTCACTGAACGGACCATTTTCCAGCCGCATCTCAATGCGCTGGCCCGGCAGCAGCTCATTGCGAGTGGTGAACGCCTGCGTCATCCCGGCCTTGGCCACGGTCAACCGGGCTCGCATCTGCACATCCGTTTCTTCCAGAATCTCCGCCACCGAACACCAGGGCAGAAACTCCGGATAACGCTCTACTCGATTAACCAGATCAAACATCTGCCTGGCCGTATACGGCAGCAAAGCCGAGCGCTGAATATGAGTCATAAGGCCTTCACTTTAGCAGTTCAGAGGCAAACACGATCAGCACCCCTACCGGCGCCACGTAGCGAAGCAGCCAATATACCACCGGGAACAGCCGTGGGTATCTGAGCCCCAACTCGGCCCGGAACACCTCGCGATCCAGCACCCAGCCGGCGAACAACGCAAACAGCAAACCACCCAGCGGCAGCATGATCCGACTGGTCAGGTAATCAACCAGTTCGAAGAAGGTCTTGCCACCCTCCGCCCCCCACTGGATCAGATGCCAGCCCAAGGCATCACGCACAAAGAACTTGGCATCGGCCAGCACGTTGAATGACAGCACCGTACCCAGACCCACCACCCAACAGAACAGCGCAATACAGCCGGTAATCTGAGCCCGGCTGCGGCCACTTCGCTCTACCCAGTAGGCCACTGCCGGCTCCAGCATGGAAATGGCCGAACTCCAGGCCGCCACCGCCACCAGCACAAAGAAAATGAAGCCGAACACCTGGCCCATGGCAATATTGCCGAAGGCGATCGGCAGGGTGACAAACATCAGACCCGGACCACCGCCCGGCTCCAGCCCGGCCGCGAACACAATCGGGAACAGCGCCAGGCCCGCAGTCAGCGCCACCACGGTATCCAGCAGCGCCACCGTGATCACCGTGCTACCGATTGAGGACTTTTTCGGCATGTAGGCACCGAACACCATGATCGATCCCACCCCCACACTCAGGGTGAAGAACGCGTGGCCCATCGCTGCCAGAATGCCGTCGGGCACTTCGCTCAAATTGAAATGGAACAGGAATTCGACCCCTTCCATGAAGTGGCCGGTGGTCAACGCATAGCCAAGCAGAATCACCAGCAGCACGAACAGCATCGGCATCATGATCCGCAAGCTGCGCTCAAGGCCGGCCACTACGCCCCGAGCAATGATAAAGGCCGTCACCAGCATGAACAGGCTGTGCCACAGTGTCAGACGCCAGGGGTCAGCGGTCAGCCCGTTAAACCGCTCGCCCGCACCAGGACCGTCGATGGCGGCAAACTCGCCACGGCCCATGCCAATGATGTAGTCCAGCGACCAGCCCGCCACCACACTGTAGAACGACAGAATCAGCAAGGCGGCGATCATGCCCATCATTGCCGCCCAGGACCAGCGCGGCGACGCCGCCGACTGCACGGCCAGGCTACGCAAGGTATTGACCGGGCTCTGGCGGCCACGGCGTCCCAGCACCGTCTCGGCCAGCATAATCGGCAAACCGATCAGGGCAATGCACAGCAGATAGACCAGTACGAAAGCACCGCCACCGTAGACACCCGCCATGTAGGGGAACTTCCAGATATTGCCCAGCCCTACCGCCGATCCGGTCGCTGCCAGAATGAATACCCAGCGACTGGCCCAGATACCGTGGATCGACACATTCTCATTCGCCATGGGAAAACCCGGTCTGCCTTTGAAAAAAGGAAGGCATTGTCCAGATTTTGACCAACCAGGACAAGGGCAAAGCACCGGCCAACGATAGCGGTAATCCCTACAACCCCCTATAATGCGCCGCCTATGAGCAAGCAAAAGAAACCCCAGGCCAACAGCGGCACCATTGCGCTGAACAAAAAGGCCAAACACGACTACTTCGTCGAAGAACGCTTCGAGGCCGGCCTGGCCCTGACCGGCTGGGAAGTGAAGAGCCTGCGCGCGGGCAAAGCCCAACTGGTCGACAGCTATGTCGTCTTCAAGAATGGCGAGGCTTTCCTGTTCGGCGCCCATATCACGCCCCTGCTGAGCGCCAGCACCCACGTGATCGCCGACCCGATCCGCACCCGCAAGCTGTTGCTCAATGCCCGCGAGCTGGAGAAGCTGATCAGCGGCGTGCAGCAAAAAGGCTACAGCTGCGTCCCGATGGCGCTGTACTGGAAAAAACATCTGGTCAAGTGCGAGATAGCCCTGGTCAGAGGCAAGAAGGACTTCGACAAACGCGAAACCGAGAAAGAACGCGACTGGGCCCGCGAGAAGGCGCGCATCGTTCGCGAGAACCATCGCTGATTTTTTTGCACCTGCGCTGAACTTTGCCGACAGCCCCCGGTCAGAACTGATAACCAGGCTGGTCTGCTCCACCAGCAGAGGTTCAAAGCAAGCAATGCCTAGCCCCGCTCAGCGGGGTATTTTTTTATGCGCAAAACAGCCCGTGCGTTTGCTCAAACCAGCTCACAGCCGCCTTTCAACCCGGGAACCTTTCCCGTACAATGCACTCTTAGAACTGACCAGCAAGATTTGGGGCCGATTTGGATTCGACGACGGTTACAAAACTTGAGGGGCATGCCGAGTTGGTAACAGAACTCGTAAATCCACTGTTGCACACTTATAGTTGCCAACGACGACAACTACGCCCTAGCCGCTTAAGCCGGCTAGCAGCCTCTAGGGGATGCCTGTAAACCCGAAGATTTGGCTGTCATATAGAACAGGATCGCCGCCAAGTTCGCTGTAGACGTAACGGCTAAAACTTATACAGCTCGCTCCAAACACCCTGCCACTCGGGCGGTGAGGAGTTAACTAAGTAGAGATGGCTAAGCATGTAGAACCGATAGCGGCGGACTGGCGGACGGGGGTTCAAATCCCCCCGGCTCCACCAAATTAGAAAGACCTAAAGCCCTGATTATCCTAGTGATTTTCGGGGCTTTTTGGTTTCTGGCGTATGCGAATATCCAAGCAGTGTCACACCTGAAAATCACCAATAATCGGGCTTCACTATTGCTGGCTTTCTAGGCAACGGGATCTTCGCGGGAAGCTGGCAAGCCTCCAGCTCGGAATCAGAAATATAGGTGCGCATCCAGTCAGAGCATTTTTTCAAAGAGCCTGGAGGGTTACGCATCACGCCACCGGCCTCTTGGCGATGAGGAAGAATGATACCTAGAGCAATATGAGGGAAGTCTTCACGAATGGCACTTAAGGCAGGTGAAAGGTCGGTGTCGCCGGAGACCAAAACAATCTGCGACAACCCGGTAAGATGTGACTTACAAGCTGCCCTATACATGCCTAGAGCCAAATTCACATCCGTTTCTTTTTCTTCCAGCTCCCAGATAGCCACCTGATCCAGGCGAGAGGGCTTCTTACCATCCAGATACAAGGGGGCATACCCACGCCCCAAACGATGGTTACCCAACGTGACATGCACACCTTTGGCCTGCAAGGCCCGAATGTAGCGATGCTGGGCATCATTGGATAATTGACCACGAGTAGCCAGCTTGGCAATGACGGGGGCGGTGAAATAGTGAACTGAATCTAAAAAAGCTGAGGGATCTTGAACGCGCAAAATACTGTCAAGCAGCGCACCTAGATCTAGCCACTTGTGAGGAGACCCGCGTAACAGGCCGTAGTAGAGGTTGTAACCATCAACAAAGAAAGCTGTTCGCACGAATTTTCCATCCCTTGAAACGAAAAAACCGGCTTTCGCCGGTTTCTTCACCCAAGGCTAAGGCTGAACTTAATCGGCCCGCCAAAGGTTGAGTCGTGAATCTAGAATACCTAAACACACCGAATAACACAATCCCGCACCATCTCTGGATATCCCAGAATATCCCACAATGTCCCAGACAGTGAGAGACGACACTGTAGAGCATCATGTTAGCTTTATCGGAACAGATCACTTGAAACGGGGCTCAGGCGGACAGCTTCAGACAAATGATCGGGTGCTAAATGGGCATAGAGCATGGTGTACAGATCACTGCTTACCGAGCCTCGGCGGCGATCAGCAGCCTCTATGTCGATGGCCTGTACCGATAGAAAAGCATGTTGATTGCTCAGTCCCATACCCTCGACGGGCTGTTTCGCAAGGGAGTTTAGTTCAAGGGCTGCATGGTTCGACATTTGGGGAAGGCGCTGCAGCCCCAGAACTGTTGACCGGCCTTGGGACCGCTCTTGATCGTGCGCACCAGCAGGGCGCTGCCACACTTGGGGCATTGGCGCTCGGCGGTGGGATCGCTGCGCTGCTTGAGGCGCTGCACATGCTCGCGCTGAGTGGCCAATGTCGGAGCGAGGCGACCGCTTTGCAGAGCGTCCAGCATGTCCTCTACCTGTACCTCGCTGAACACTGGCTGGTCGAACGACTTGATGTAGCGGATAAAGCCGGTGCCCTGGGTGACATTGGCCGGCATCGGCGTCTTCAAGGTGGCGCCGCCAACGAAGGCGATTACCGAGTGCAGCTGCTCCGGTGCCACGCCCAGAGCCGTTTCCAGCGCCTTTAGGTGTTTGTAGTTCTGCCGCAGCGGGTTCTGGAATTTGAAGCGCTGCTTGTAGATCTGCTGAGTCCACTGCGCCTGCTGTTCGCTGCCGAATATCCAGCCGCTCATGTTCTTGGTCTCCAGCACGAAGATGCCGAAGGGCGAAAGAAACACATGGTCGATCTGCGTGGTGCCGTCCGGCGTGGGCAGCGTGACGTCATGCAGACGCCGGTAGACCTGGCGATCCAGCTGATAGTGGGCTAATACCCGAACCAGTCGTTCGCCGAACCAGCCCTTGAACCAGGACGTTTTCAGCAGGCCGATCAGCAGCATGAGCGGGATCAGCCACTTCATGGTGTCGAGCAGGGGCTGGAGGATGACGAGGTAGTTCATGGCATTCCTTTTCGTTGTTGCAGATCAGTCTTCGCTGAAGTAGTCACTGTCTAGCTGCTTCACCTCGTACACCTGCTTAACGCTCACGCCCAAGTTGTTTTCCACCATCAGCCGCGCAAGCTCCACACCGTCAATCAGCACCACCTTGATATCCAATCCCAGCGCCGCTTCGCGGGCACCAGAGGAGAACTCCGAGGTGGTGATAAACACGCCCTTGCGCGCCCGCTGGCGGGTCAATGCGCCGATGAACTTGTCTATCTCGGGCCTATGTACCGTATTGGACCAGCGCTTGGCCTGCAGATAGATCACGTCGAGGCCGAGCTTGTCTTCCTTGATGATGCCGTCGATACCATCGTCATTGGTGGCCTGAGTCGCCTTGCCTGCTTCCTTGCGCGACCCGCCGTACCCCATGGCCAGCATCAGATCGACAACCAACTGCTCGAAGAAGCTCGGCGTCGCGGCCCGCACCTGCGCCAACAGCTCATCAGCCAACGACTGCACCAACGCCTGATGAGCCTCTGCCAGTTGCTCATCCGGCGTCGTCTCGGCCAAGTCCAGCTCTTTCGCGACCGTCGCATCACTGCCCTGCGGCTTGGCAGTATGAAAGTCAGCGAACTCAGGAAACTGCTTCAACCACCCCACCGTGATGCGTTGCGGGCCGCTGGTCAGCGCCTCTTTCCCTCGCGCGGTAATCTGCACCATCCCCCTGGCCGGTATACACAGCAAACCAGCCTTGTTCAGGTAGGTGCGCGCCCAGCCGATACGATTATTGATCACCGTCTGATGGCCGGAGGGAAGGCGCTCCTTACGTTCGTCCTCCGTCAGCTGGAATTGATTGGCAACTCGCTCGCGCAGCTCATTAAGCGCCAGCGGCACGCCATCCTGCACAGTCGCCAGCACCGGGCGCATTACAGTTTGAAAATCCGGAATTGCCATCGTTACTCCCCGACTTGGTTAGACCGTTCAGGTGCGGCGCTCGCCGCTCTGATCCAGCCCCGCCTGCTGCGTCAGCATCTTCAAAATCACCAACGCGAACGCCCGGCTCTTGGTCTCATTATCCAGAACCTCCAGCGACAGCTTCTCGTGATCGGTCATGGCGTCCAGCACGGTGTCCAGCACGCGCTTGGGGAACAGGCCATGCATCACCTGTTCGACCGAGTGGTTGTTCACCTGGGCCATCACATCCTCCTGACGGCTGATGCGATTGGCGATGCCGGTGAGGAACTGCAGCTGGTCTTCGTCGCTCACCTCGGCGCCGAAGATATCGTTGAGCGCCTCGATGATTTCCGATAGCCGCTTCTTCTCCGGGTCATGGGGTTTGCCGCTGCCCAGCCCTGTGGCCGGGTCGAGGCCGTAGTCGCCTTGCTCTTCGCTCAGGCGCAGCTGATGTTCGGCGCGCTTGGTCAGGCGGTAGTGGGTCAGTTGCAGTTCGCCCACGTCCACGTCTTCCTGATCCAGTCGGTCTATGCGCAGCAGCGGATGCAGGTGCTTGGCGTAGACGCACAGCTGCTCCAGCTCGCGATCTTCATAGGGAATGATCTGCGAGAGGAACTCGTACAGGCGCACGAAGCTCTGCAGGTTCTTCTTGAACAGGTCGAGCTGGTCCACCTGCTCGCCGGCTTCCTTGACGGCCGCCTCGGCCTTTTTCAGGCCGGCACTGTCGCCATTCTTCTCGGCGCTGCGCTTGAAGTCCAACGCCTGCTGGCGTGATTCCTGGGCCAGCCTGTAGCGCTTGGCAAAGCGCTCCTTGGCCGGCGCGCAGTAGTAGCTGAGCTTGCTGGCGGCGGCCTTGGGGTCGAAGAAGGCCATGGCGAACGCCTCGACCTCCTGCCAGTAGTAGATCCCTTCGGCATCCAGTTTCTTCTGAATGTCGTAGATAAGCTGCGGATCAGTCACGTCGGTCAGCTCGGCCTTGGTGTAGTACGGCAGAAAGGCGTCGAGAATGTCCTGGGCGTCGTTGAAGAAGTCGAGGATGAAGGTCGGCTTGCTGTCGCCAAAGGTGCGGTTCAGGCGCGACAGGGTTTGCACGCAGTCCACGCCCTGCAGTTTCTTGTCCACGTACATGGCGCACAGCTTGGGCTGATCGAAGCCGGTCTGGTACTTGTTGGCGGCGATCATCACGTTGAAGTCCTGGGCGTCGAAGGCTTCCGCCAGGTCACGCCCGTTCAGGCCGGGGTTGAGCAGGCTGCTGCTTTCGGTCACCTCTTCGGGGATCACCCCGTCCGGCAGCACGCTGCCGGAGAAGGCCACCAGCGGGTGCACATCGCCGTAGCCCATCTGCTTCACATAGGCCTGCACCGCCAGCTGATAGCGCACCGCCTCCTGCCGGCTGCTGGTGACCACCATGGCCTTGGCCTGGCCGCCCAGCAGGTGGCGGATATTGGCGCGGAAGTGCTCGACGATCACCTCGACCTTCTGGCTGATGTTGTACGGATGCAGGCGCACCCAGCGCGCCAGCTTCATGCGCGCCTTCTTCGAGTCCACTTCCTCGTCGTCGCCGTCCGGGTGAGCGATCTTCCAGGCGGTGCTGTAGGTGGTGTAGTTCCGCAGCACATCGAGGATAAAACCTTCCTCAATGGCCTGGCGCATGGAGTAGAGGTGAAACGGCACGGGCTTGTTGTCAGCGCTTGCCGGCAGCGCCGGATTGGCCGGGCGACCGAACAGCTCCAGGGTCTTGGCCTTGGGCGTGGCGGTAAAGGCGTAGTAGCTGATGCGCTCGTTCGGCGCACGGGCGGCCACGGCGGCGTCCAGCAACTCTTCGGCACTGATCTCTTCAGCATCCGGGGCATCGCTGCCAAGAATCTGCTTGAGCTTGCTGGCCGATGAGCCGGTCTGCGAGGAATGCGCCTCGTCGGCGATCACCGCATAGCGTCCGCTTGCCAGCTTGGGGTACTTGTCCAGCGCATCAAACAGCGCCGGGAAGGTCTGGATGGTGACGATGATTATGCGCGTCTGCTCGGCCAGCGCCTCGGCCAGCTGCTCGGACTTGCTCTGGTTGCCGATATCGCGGGTGATGCACTTGACCACGCCCTGGGCGTGCTCGAACTGGTAAATGGTGTCCTGCAGCTGCTTGTCCAGCACGGTGCGGTCGGTAATCACGATCACCGAATTGAACAGGCGCTGGCCATCGGCATCGTAGAGCGAGGCCAACTGATGCGCCGTCCAGGCAATCGAGTTGGACTTGCCGGAGCCTGCGCTGTGCTGGATCAGGTAACGCTTGCCCGGCCCTTCGGCACGGGTGGTTTCGATCAGCCTGTTGACCACTTCCCACTGGTGGTAGCGCGGGAAGATCAGGATTTCCTTGGTGACGCGCTGGCCGTCGGCATCTTCCTTCACGCTCTTCTGCAGGTGCAGGAAGCGACCCAGCACCTTCAGCCAGGCATCGGGCTGGAACAGGCGCTGCCACAGGTAGCCAGTAGCGTACTGGCTGTAATCCGGCGCAGGCGGGTTGCCGGCACCGCCGTCGAGGCTGCCGAGGTTGAACGGCAGGAAGAAGGTTTCCTTGCCGGCCAGCTTGGTGGTCATCGCCACTTCGTCCTGGCTCACGGCAAAGTGCACCAACGCGCCGCGCTTGAAGGTCAGCAGCGGCTCGGGCTTGCGCGTCAGCGGGTCTTTCACCGGGCGATCAACGCGGTACTGGCGCTTGGCGTTTTCCACGCTCTGCTTGAACTCGCTTTTCAGCTCCAGCGTGGCGACGGGGATACCGTTGACGAACAACACCAGATCCAGACGCGGGTTGTACTCACCCTCGCGGTAGTGCGGGGAATACGACACCTCCGGCACCACGCGCAGGCGGTTGCACTGGTAACGCTTGAGGGTGTCCGGGTTCATGCCGTGGTCGGGCTTGAAGCTGCACACCTCGATCTTCACCCCCGGCAACTTGAAGCCATGGCGCAGCACATCCAGGGTGCCGTCCTGCTCCAGCTCACGCACCAGCTTTTGCACCAGCACGCCGTCCGGGTTATTCGGGTTGGCCTTGGCGAACTTGTCCCAGCGCTCCGGCCAGGCGTCCTTGAAGTAGCCGAGAAAGTCCTTGGTATAAAGCGCCGTGCGCCGGTCATAGCCACTGGCAGGGCCGGTGAGCCAGCCCTGGGCGACCATGGCGATGATGATGTCCTGCTGGAATTGCGCTTCCTTGCTATCTGCCATTACACGGCCTCTGCTACGGCTAATTCGGGGGCTTGGATGCTGGCCGGTGGCTGCCAGCCGCGTACGTCGATTTTGCCGGTGACGGCGGCGGAGATAAGGGCGGAGCGGCGTTCTTTGAGTAGCAACATCGATCTCTCCGACTCCTCCATGAGGGCATTGAATACAGATGACTGCCCGCCAATGAACTCGGCGATCATTGTTTGCTCTTCTATTGGCGGCTCAAACATCCAAAACTCAATAGCATCAGCGATGTTGAACTGCTTCTGAGCTGCACCATACTGCACTACTTCGACTTGCTGTCTAACAAGGCGACTGTTCATCACAGCACAAAGCCAGTGCGAGTCATAATTTCCTCGCTTCACTAGCATGACCGAAGCGCAATTTCCCCCTGCGCACTCAGGCGGAACAACTGCTGTTAATCCGGGGTAGCCCACTCGCATCGTGACGATGTCGCCAGCTTCCAACATCGTCTTTCGATTTTTCCTACTGTGCTCTGGCGAAATTTTTCTTGCTTTATCGACCTCGATAAAACCTTCTTTCACCTCTCCGCCATATAAGAATGGGAGTCCCTCATCCGCCACGTAATCACTTGGATTAACAACAATTCCCACTGTAATGAATGGCGATATGTTTTTTAGCCGTTTTTTCACCCAATGTGCCGGCACCTCGCCCAGCCACTCCACGCCGGAGTCTTTCATCGGCACCGTAGGGTCGAGGCCTTTGGTGACGGCGTGGGAGATCACGGCCTGGCGCTTTTCCTTGAGCAGTTCGATCAGGCGCTGCTGCTCTTCGATCAGCGCGTCGATGCGGGCCGTTTCGTGGTCGAGGAAGCGGGCGATTTGGGTTTGTTCATCATAATCAGGCAACGGTATACGAAGCGCGGCCCACATTTCGTAGTTGAAACTTGCGATTGATACTCCATACCCCACAAGATCCCGTGTGGCCACATCTAAAGCGGATCTCATAAAGTTTCGATCCATGCCAGGCATGAGGCTGACGCGCTGAACTACGTTGGAGTAAATTGCTCCCGGACTTGGAAGATGAACATATGGGGTTCCATTCCTTGTAAGCAGTAGATCGTTTGCTCCCGTTCTTTTCCTGTCTGGAAAATCTTTGTAGTCAGAAAGCAGTGGCTGCTTGGCGCATGTGTAAAGAAGCTCTGATCCGTCGCCCCAGAAATTCTTATCAATCACCTCGCCGGCATTATTTTCGAATATCACGTACGGAAGCCGAGTAACGTCCCAATGGCTCGGAATTTCTCCGAGGGATTCGATTCCTGAGTCCTTGTATTGCGGATAGGCAGGGAACGTCATGCCGAAAGCCCCTCGATCATCTGCTTGATGCGGTTGGTGCAGGCTTTCAGGTCGCGGTCGATTTCTTCCAGCGGGCGCGGTGGCTGGAACACATAGAAGTGCCGGTTAAACGGAATCTCGAAGCCGACCACACCGATTTCGCCGTCCTGCGCATCCGTCTTGCTCTCGTCGATCCAGGCATCCGGCACATGGGGTTTCACTTCACGCTCGAAGTAGTCATACACCGACTCGCCCAGCGGCACGTTCTCGTTGTCGCGCAGGCCGGCATCGGCTTCCGGCTGGCCTTTGACCATGCAGATATCCGCCCCGGGGTCGCGCTCGCTTAAGCCGCTGAGGATGGCCTTCAGCTCCGGCGTGCTGGGGAAGAAGTCATGGTTGCCGAGGGTCTTTTTCAGCAGTTTGCTGAACTGCTCGCGGTTGCGGTGCAGCACGCTGGCATCCATGGCCTGCAGGGCGTTGATCAGGCGCTGGCGTGCCGGGGCTTCCAGCCTCTGGATGGCTTTTTCTTCCAGCACCTTTTCGATGCGCTCGGCGCTGGTCTGGAAGTTCAGGCGCAGCGGGCGCTCGACGGTGATGCGCCGGTAGCCAAAGGCTTCGACGGGGAAGATTTTGCTCTGTGCGGTCTGCTCAAAACGGCCATACAGACGCACCAGATCCTCGATCTGCTCGTCGGTAATGTACTGGCGCTTGCTGCCGAGTGATTTGCGCATCTTGGCAAAGTGCTGGCTGCCGTCGATCAACTGCACCTTGCCCTTGCGCTCGGCGGCCTTGTGATTGCTCAGCACCCACACATAGGTGGCGATGCCGGTGTTGTAGAACATGTCGGTAGGCAGGGCGACGATGGCCTCGACCAGGTCGTTCTGCAGAAGGTAGCGGCGAATCTCCGACTCGCCCGAACCGGCGCCGCCGGTAAACAGCGGCGAGCCGTTGAGGATGATGCCGATGCGCGAGCCACCTTCACGCGGGTCACGCATTTTGCTGACCAGGTGCAGCAGGAACAGCAGCGAGCCATCGGACACGCGCGGCAGGCCCGGCCCGAAGCGTCCGTTGAAGCCTTTCTCGCTGTGCTCGTCGGTGATCTGCTTTTGTACCTTCTTCCACTCCACACCAAACGGCGGGTTGCTGAGCATGAAGTCGAAGTGGCTGTCGGCCAGTTGGTCGTCGGACAGGGTGTTGCCCAGCTTGATGTTCTCGACAATCTTTTCTTTGATCAGCATGTCCGCCTTGCAGATGGCGTAGGACTCGGGGTTGAGCTCCTGGCCGAAGACGGACACGGTCACCTTCTCGCTGATGGACTGGATGTACTCGTCGCCCTCGGAAAGGAAGCCGCCGGTGCCGGCAGTCGGGTCGTAGATGGTGACGATGCTGTTGGGCTTGAGCTTGTCGTCCTGCCCGGTGATCACCAAGGATGTGGTCAGGTGCACGATATCGCGCGGGGTGAAGTGCTCCCCGGCGGTTTCGTTGGAGCTTTCCGCGAACTTGCGGATCAGCTCTTCGAAGATGATGCCCATGCCGAAGTTGCTGATGCGCTCGGGGCTGAGGTCGGTGGCGGCAAATCGCTGGACCACCTGATACAGCAGGTTGGCCGACGAGAGCTGCTGCACGAAGTCCTCGAAGTGGAAGTGCTCGAAGATCTCGCGGGCGTCCTTGCTGAAGGACTGCACATAGCTCATCAGGTCGGCAGCGGTCTGGGTGTCGGACAGCGTGCCCAAGGTCAGTTTGGAGGCATTGAAGAACTGCTGCCCGGCGGCACGCAGCAACAGCCGCTCGCGCACCAGATCAGGCCGACCTTCCTGGGCATGGGCCTCACGGATCACCGCGTCTTTGGTCGGCGCTAGCACACATTCCATGCGCCGCAACAGGGTGAACGGCAGGATGATGCGGCCGTACTGCGACTGCTTGAAGTCACCGCGCAGCAGGTCGGCAATCGACCAGAGAAAGGCGGCCGTCTGGGAATGGTTTTCCGTGTTCACGTAACAGCTCCAGGGTGAGGCGGCAAAACCTGAACTTTAACCCACTATGCATGCTGAGATCAGCCCGCGCGCTTGAATAATCGATGCTGGCTGGATATGCGTATTGGTTGCTTGGATACGCCGCTGGAAGAGGAATCCACGCCTAGGTATCCAAGGTTGGTATCCACGCAATTGAGCTTTTTGCGCCGATGAGCTGGCCCCGGCACGGCTCAGGCTGCGGGCAGCGACAGAGTGACCCCGGTTCAGGGGCTTTTACTTTTCAGCATCGAAACCAACTACTCAGTCACCACCAACTGATACTCGGTCCAGCTCCGTCCGCGTGTGTGAATAAGCACATAACCCTGCCCGGTAGGGCGAAAGCCCTGAGTCAGGGCTGTGCTGTAGAGCGCCCGCCAGGTTGACTCGGCATCATTGCGCTCAGCATCAAAGGGCGTGCTCAGTACCTGCATGGCCGGGCTTGTCGACAGGGCATAACCGGCCACTGCTGCTCCGCCACCACTGACCGGAAAGGACACCTGCAAAGGCACATTCTCTGGGCTGACCGCCGCCAGGTCATCGAAGACCAGCGTCAAAGGGCCGCTGATGCTCAAACGGGCACGCCTGTTGGCTACTATACCTACGTTGGTAGCCAGACCGCGCAGGTCACTGCGCAAGCGTTTGGGCGTTAACTGGTAATGCCGCCCAAACAGTTGGGTTTCGCCGCGCTGCAGCAGGCTGACCGGATACTCGATACCCTCGTCACGAATCACCAGCACATCACCCTCTCGCAGATTGGCTGCCACCTGTCGGCTGACCGGCAACGGCGCATAATCATCCTCCACGCACAGGCGGGCCCGCAACGCCTGCTGCGTGCTGGCAAGTAGCTGCGCATTGCCAGCCAGCGCCGTGCAGACGGCCATATCGTAGCCGCCCCAGGCCTGGCGCGCGGCATCGGCAGCCAACAGTTGCGTGATAACGGTTTCCGAGGCCTGTTCGGCGGCCATCAGCAGTGCGGTCTGGCGTCCCCGAGCTGCTTCCTGGCGATCCGGCCCACCGACACCAGCCTGGCGGGCACGGGTCTGGGCGTGCACGTCGGCACCGGCTGCCAGCAGCAGGCTTACCGCTTCGGCGTTGTCCTGTTGCACGGCGGTCATCAGTGCGGTCTTGCCCCAGGCATTGGCCTGATTTGGGTCCAGCCCCTGTTCAAGCAGATAAGCCAGCGCTGGCGGGTTGTTGGCGGCGGCCATGAGGGCCGTATCAGCGTCGGCACCGAGCCCGCGCTCCTCGCCGAAGGTGCGGCTTTCCCAGGCCAGAAAGTCACGCACTGCCGGCAATGGTCCCTGATTCAACAGCACGCTGTGCAGGCGCTGGAAACTGCGTCCGTGCTCCAGTTCGCCTGGTGTCGGGGCAATCGCGTAACGCGGCTGATAGCTGGCAAATCCCTGCAGCGGCAAGCCCGGTACGCCGGCTGGCGCCTGCAGACTCTCCAGGCTGCGGGCAAATGTTTCATGCAGCAGCAGGTCCGCGGCAGCGCCCGCCTGAGCGGCATCCAGCCCCTGCTGCTGATACATCGCGTGCAGCTCAGCGTGTGCCGGACGCAGCAACGGCAATAACTGCTGGTAGCGCTGCTTGCTGCGCAGGTTGCGCTCGGACCACTGGAACAGCATCTCCAGCGCCTGGTCATGGCGCTGACGCAGAGCTGGCTCGCGGCCATACCGTGACAGTGCATCAGCACCCAGCAGCGGCAGGTTCAGCAGCGTCCACTGACGCTCCTTCCAGCGCTGAAAATTGTCACGCCGTTCATGCTGGGCATACCCAGGCAAGGGATCACCCGCCAGCGTATCCAATGCTTCGGTCAACTGGCTGTAAATCGGTAAGCCTTCAAGCAGGCGCGTGCGCGGCGGGGTCAGGTAGCTTTGGTACAGACACAGTGGCTGCAGATTACCGCCTTGCAACGCATAGATTCCGGCAAACGCCGACTCGCCTCGCGCGGCTGGCGAGTAGAAGCCCCAGGTTTCATTGACCAGCACCAGGGGGCGCCCCTCGCGCTCAAAAACGTCAATCCGCGCATAGTCACCTGTCTGTGACGAGGATACGTTGGCCCGCCCGCCATAGTTCGGCTGTGCCGCGACCCAGCGCGGCAACGTGCGTTGATCCAGTTGCAGCACGCCGTTGATGCTCAGGCCACGGCTGCGCTGCTGATAGCCGGCAAACGGCCCGGCATTATAACGATCGACCTCCAACTGCACGCCGGCCAGATTGATCTGTTGCTCACCACCTGCGCTACTGATCAGCGCACGATTGCCGGGCAAACGCGCTACATCCGGATCACCATGGCGCCGCAAGTCGGCATTCAGGGCGTTAGCCAGTGGCTGGCACAAGGCATCGTGCCCCTCGGCCAGACGAAACTCTGCGTAAGCCGCCAACGGGTGCTCGGCATTACTGCGCGGACTGACCGACGGCCAGCTATCCAGTGCCTGCAGCCGCGCCTGATAGAGCCGGCCCAGACAAGCCTGTGCAGTTGGATCGGCAACCCCGCTACTGGCGCTCTGCTCGCCCAGGCCGCACTGGCCCGCCCGGCTCAACTGCCACTGGCGCTGACTGGCCTCAAGCAGCAACGCACCGACCAGATCCAGCTCCTGCACACGCTGGTGCACACGCTCGGCCAACTGCCGATCAAGGCTGGCCAATGCATCACTGGTACAGATCTGCCAGTGCACCTCGGGCAAGGCGCCGCTGCAGGCAAAGCTGGCCCGCATGGAGACTGGCGGCGGCAACACCTGCGGCGCCTCAGGGGTTTGAACAGGAGCCGGTGGCGCGCTGACGCAGCCGCCAAGCAGCAGCCCGGCAAACACTGGCAAGAACCATGAACGGGACAGGGCAAGCTGCATGGCTGGGTTCTCCGGTTATTTGATGAAAATGGCCGTGCCGTAAATGGTCACCTGGCCGCTGCCACCCGGAGGTGGCGGAAATGGGCCGGCATTGAGGATGGCGCGCTCGGCAGCCGCATCGAGCAACTCGTCGCCACAGCGGTCGATCGTGTAGGACTGCATCCGCCCATTGGCATCGACCACGATTTCATAGGGGATATAACACTGGCGCTTGAAATCATTGGGATCACCCCGATAACCGGGCGGCGGCTTATAGACCGAACCTTCGGGGCGCTGCAAATGGGCAGTCACGCGGTTCTTCACCGTATCGGCATAACCGGACGGCGCCATCCGCGCGCGCGAACCACTGCTGGTACCGGGCGCCGGCGGTGCAGCCCAGTTCTGGTTGGAGCCGAAGGCATAGCTCGGTGGTGCGGCCGGATCGGCAGCGGCCGGTTGCCGCGCTGCCGGACTCGGACTCGGGCGGGGCGCCGGCGTCGGTCTGACTGGCTCGGGCTCGGGCTCGGGCTCGGGCTCGGGTTCAGGCTCCGGTTCAGGCTCTGGCTCTGGTTCAGGCGCGGGCATCTCGATCAGCTCCACCGCCACAACCGCAGACGCCGCAACCACCGGGCGACTGAAACGCTCACTCAGCAACCAGGCCAGCAAGGCGGCATGCAACAGCAGCGAAAGCAGGATCAACAGCATCCGCAGCGGCCAACCAATCGGCGCTGCCTGGTCAGCCATCGTCGAGCGCTCTGATGTCGGCTGGCCGGACATCAGAGCGCAAGCTCCTCGGTGGCAACCAGGCTGATACGGCTGTAACCGGCCTTCTGCAGGGTATTCATGACGCGCATCAGGGTGCCGTAATCGACCGCCTGATCACCCCGCAAAAACAGCCGCGCCTCGCGGTTGCCACCCGACTGCACATCCACACGGGCAGCAATCTCGGTCAGGCTGCTCGGCTGCTCCTGGACAAACAGCGTGCCATCGGCCTGCACGCTGACGTAGATGGGCTCCAGCGGCGGCGGGTTGGCCTGCGCGGCATTGCTGGGCAAATCAAGCGGCACATCCACCGTAGCCAGCGGCGCAGCGACCATGAAGATGATCAGCAGAACCAGCATCACGTCGACAAAGGGAGTGATGTTCATTTCGGCGTTCTGCTGGTAGTTGTGGCGCTTGACCACCGGCCCGGAGTCAAACTGGATGCCCATGCTCAGTGCCCCTCGTCGATATTGCGCGACACGCTGGCAATCATTTCCGCGGAGAAGTTGTCCAGTGCACCGACGAAGCCGTTGATGTCACGGGCGAACTTGTTGAAGATCATCACCGCCGGAATCGCCGCAAACAGCCCCAGCGCAGTGGCCAGTAGCGCCTCGGCAATCCCCGGTGCGACAATCGCCAGGCTCGCCGAGCGCATGGTGGCAATGCTGGCGAAACTGTTGAGAATCCCCCAGACCGTGCCGAACAGTCCAATAAAGGGCGCCGTGGCGCCGATGGTAGCCAGCACGCCCATCATGCTGCCCAGCCGCGCCAGATCACGCTCCTGAACGATGCTGGCGTTCAGCGACATACGCTGCAGCATGCGGTTGACCCGACCGGCATCGGCACTGGCACCCGGCTGACGGCAGAATTGCTGGTACTCACCCATACCGGCCTGCCACATGCGCCCCATGGCGCTTTGGCTCAGACGCTCACCCAGCACTTCAATGGTTCCGGCACGAAAGTGCGTCAGAAAACGCTGGTTGGCACGTCGGGCGCGGACAAACACCAGCAGCTTTTCCAGCAGCACGGCCCAGGTCAGCAGCGAGCACAGCACCAGGAAGATCATCACCGACTTCACCACCCAGTCAGCCTGTTCGAACATCTCGCGCACGCCGAAACGCTCGCCCACCGCCGGCAACTCGTCCAGAGGCTGGATCTGAGCCGATTCAGCGGGCGCCACCGCCGCCGTGTCGGCAATCACGTACCCCGCTGATAGCGCCGCGACAGACAGCAGCGCGGCAATGGCCGCCAGTCTGGCGCGGTTCAGCCAGCGTTGAGTCGACTCACTAAGAAGTGTGGTGAACATGGAATCCCCGATTTGGTTGTTGTTGTCAGGTCAATCACCGGTCTCACCACTGTCGGTGTCCAGTGTTTGCAGTTCGAGAATGGCGTGCAGGGCAGCTACATAACTGGCAAACGCCTCGCGCCCGCGAGCGCTCAGGCATACCCGGGTACGCGGCTTCTTGCCGGCAAAATCTTTTTTGATGCGCACGTAATGAGCGCTTTCAAGAGTATTGAGATGGGCCCCAAGATTGCCGTCGGTGGTATCGACAATCCGCCGCAGGGCAACGAATTCCAGCCATTGGCTGCTGCCCAGCGTATTCAGTGCCGCCATGATTTTCAGGCGCACCGGCTGATGGATAATCTCATCGGGTGTTTGCATATCAGAGCCTGCCGAGCCAGACACCCGAAAGCATCAGGGTGCCGCCCCAGGTCATCGCCATGGCCCACCAGAACCAGGGGCCAGCAAACAGGAAGCTGAGCAGACTCAGACCGGCCAATGCGCCGCCGATCACCAGATAGCGCGGACGCAGCAACACCCCACGGAGAAAATACAGTACGCCGACGAACAGCGGCGCGATCATCGCCCCCTGTTCGGGCGAAAGCGGCCAGAACACCGCATGCAGAGCGACGATGAGAAACAGGATGGCACCGAGAATCAGCAGATAACGCCAACCAATCCCGGGCAGCAAGGCATTGGTGCGACGTGCCAACAAGGCACCGGCAACCAGACACAGCAGCACCAATGGCACCCAGATCTGCAACAGATGCTGTTCGAACAGCGCCGTGGCAACCAGACCAATACTGTTGGCCGCGCCCCAGAGGATGAGCTGCGCCGACTCGGCCTGATAGTCCTGAAAGCCGGCGGCACGTTCCTTGATAGCGTCGATTTCACGCAGCGCTCGGGCTGCTTCTTCAGCGGAGGGCGACATGGCAACTCGCATGTTTGTTCTTATTGCAAAGTACTCTATTTTACAGAGTAGACAAAAACAAGAGCTGTCTCATAGATTGATCCGGGTGATGCCCACGCATTAGCCAAACGATGTCAGACCGGCGTCGTTTGCGCATTGGACACCCGACTACATTAAATTTACCGCCCAAGCTAGTAACCGGAATCAACTACCCATTACGAAGCATCCTGCGCGCCAACGGCAGCCAAAGCAAATAGGGCAGACTCCTCACCCCCTTCATCAGCCAGCCAAACCCCCTAGGCACAAGAATCTCAAAGCGCCGCCCATCCACCTCACGCAGCACGGCAGCGGCGACCTGAGTCGGTTCGGTCAGCCCGGGCATCGGGAAGTCATTCTTGTCGGTCAGCGGGGTGCGCACAAAGCCCGGGCAGATGAGCCGCAGGCGCACTCCATCGCGGGCGAATTCGGGCTGCAAGGATTCAGCCAGGCTGATCAGCGCGGCCTTGGTCGCCCCATAGGGAGCGGCATAGGGTAACCCGCGATAACCCGCAACACTGGCGGTTATCATGATCTGCCCTCGCTTGCGCTCACGCATGCACCGCTGCAGCGCATCCAACCCATGAACCACGCCGATGTAGTTGACCTGCATCAGACGGGCAAAGAGCGCCGCACTAAAGTCATCCAGCGCCATCGGCTCATAATCTCCGGCATTGAGAATCGCCGTGTCGATTTCCCCCCAACGGGCCTCAATCGCCGCCACAGCCCGGTGCATGGCATCCAGATCGGTTACATCAACCGGAACGGCAAACAGCCGCTCTGGGTCCTGCGCTGCCTGCTGATGCAACAGCTCTGCCCGCCGGGCCGACAGGGCCACTCGCCAGCCGGCCCGGTGAAAAACATCAACCAGCGCGGCGCCAATGCCGGTACTGGCTCCGACCACCCACAGCGTACGCTGTACCTGTGACATGACAAAAACCTATACAAGTGAATGCCGATATAGCCAAGAGCCGCCTGCTCAAAGGCCCAATGACTCAGTAAATCATCACACAGCAACATTAGACAAATATTATACAAAAGAAATAATATACCTATACAAAATAGAGCCAAAGCCATGACCAATGTGATCCGCACCGCACCTGCTGCGAACGACCCGGCCAACCGGATCGGTACTCGGCTGGCCTATGGCTTGCCGGGGCTACCCCTGGCCATGCTTGGCGTTCCGCTGTACGTCTATTTGCCGCCCTTTTATGCAGCCCAGGTGGGGCTGGGGCTGGCGGCTGTCGGTACCGCGTTGATGCTGACCCGGCTGTTCGATGTGTTGAGCGATCCGCTCATCGGTTACCTGGCCGATCGCCTGCCAGCCGCCTATCGACGGCGCCTGATGATGCTGATCGGCACTCCGCTATTGCTGTTTGCCCTCCATCGCCTGTTACTGCCACCACCCGCCATCGGCCTGGCCTATCTCTATGGCTGGGCGCTACTGGCCTATCTGGGCTGGACCATGGTTACCCTGCCCTATCAGGCCTGGGGGGCGGAAGCGACTTTGAACTCGCATGGCCGCACCCGGCTGGCCACCAGCCGCGAAGGGTTCGCCATTGTCGGTATCGTGCTGGCGGCTGCCTTGCCGCTATTGATCGGCAGCGAAGACCCGGCGCGGGTTCTGGCTGCGGTCGCCATGCTGGTTCTGGTGCTGCTCCCGCTAGCGGTACTGCTGCTGTTTTGGCGCGTGCCGGAAACCGGCAAGCCCCAACCAGCCCAGTCCTGGCGGACCGGCCTGCGGCTGATTCGTAGCCAGCTGGCACTGCGTACCTTGCTGGGCGCCCACTTTCTCAACAGCCTGGCCAACGGCCTGCCGGCAGCGCTGTTTATCCTGTTCGTCAGCCACCGGCTGCAGGTTGAGTCCGCCTTGGGGCCGCTGCTGTTGCTGTACTTCGGCGCCGGAGTTATCGCACTGCCCGGCTGGAGCCTGCTTGCCCGCCATCTGGGCAAGCGTCTGGCCTGGCTGGCGTCGGTTTTGCTGGCGGCCAGCGCCTTCGTCGTAGTGCCATGGCTCGGACCCGGCGATCTGCTGGCCTTTGCTCTGGTGTGCCTGATTTCCGGGCTGTCGCTGGGCGCCGACCTGGCCTTGCCAGCCTCCATTCTCGGCGATCTGGCCGACGAGCAAAGCCACACCGGACTGCTGTTTGGCTTGCTGGGGCTGGTTGGCAAGCTGGCTCTGGCCATAGCGGTTGGCCTGGGCTTCGGCCTGCTGGAGTTGAGCGGCTTCCAGGGCGCGGACACAGACTCCACCGGCATGCTGGCCCTGCTCTACGGCGGAGTGCCGGTAGCCCTGAAACTGCTCGGCGGCTGGCTGATCTGGTCGCCGCTTGGGCGTCATTACCGGCCAGCGGCGCTGACCAGCGCGGCCGCAGAGCCCCTGCCGCAGTCACGCCAGCCACTCCCTTAGCGAGGTCGCCACAATGAAACCGCTTGCTCTGTTCATGACACTGATCCTGGCACTGCCGGCCACCGCCAGCCCGTCCAGCCTGACCCTGTTCGGTGAAGGCACCGCCAGCTACCTGCTGGTACGGGTCTACGACGCTCGACTTTATGCCCCAGCGCAAACACCCGTTGACCGCCTGCTGGATCAACACACGCCACGCCGGCTGAGCCTGGAATACCGCGTGGCCATCGACCGCGCGGATATCGAAACTGCCGCCTGGCGCACGCTTGAGCGCCAGCACGACAGTACCCGGCTGGCCGCACTGCGCCCCGCCATTGATCAACTCCATGGCGCCATGCAGTCGGTCCAGCCCGGCGACCGCTACCTGCTGGAATACCAGGGCGACGGTACTCTGGAACTGTATTTCAACGAACAACCGGTGATCCGTCTCCAGAACCCGGAATTGGCCGAGGTATATTTCGGCATCTGGCTGGGCGAGCCGCCGCTCTCACCCCGGCTCCGCGCCCAACTCATCGGCCGGCGCTGAGCGTGCTGCCTGCCAGCCGCTGGGCAAGAACCCAATGCGCAACCTGATTGTGGTACTTGGCGATCAACTGGATCGCCACAGTGCGGCGCTGGATGATTTCGACCCCGACCAGGATCTTGTCTGGATGGCGGAAGTCCAGACAGAAAGCCGTCACGTCTGGTCTCACAAGGCACGCATTGCCCTGTTTCTTGCCGCCATGCGCCATTTCGCCGAAGACATCCGTGCCAGAACCTGGCCGATCGAATACCTGTATCTGGATCAGCACCCGCATCCTGACCTGGCCAGTGCCCTGGCCGATACGCTGGCACGTCGACGCCCACGCCAACTGGTCATGGTCCCGGCAGGCGACTGGCGGGTACAAACGCAAATCGAAGCCGTCTGCACCCAGGCTGCCATCCCGCTGACAGTACACCCCGACCGCCACTTCATCGCCCAGCCCGAGGAATTCAGCCGCTGGGCCCATGGCCGCCAGCTGTTTCGTCTGGAGCACTGGTATCGCCGGTTGCGTCAACGCACCGGGCTGTTGATGGATGACCGGCAACCGCTGGGCGGACAATGGAACTTCGATGCCGCCAACCGCAATGCCTTCGATGCCCGTGGCCCAGGCCTGCTGTGGCAACCCCAACGTTTCGCGCCGGACGCCCTGACTGGCGAGGTACTGAGCTTGGTCGCGCGGCTGTTCCCGGATCATCCGGGTAGCCTGGCGGCATTCGACTGGCCAGTAACCCCGACACAGGCGCAGCAGGCGCTGGAGGATTTCATTACCCACCGCCTACCGCTGTTCGGTCGCTATCAGGATGCGATGTGGCACTCAGAGCCCTGGCTGTACCACAGCCGCCTGTCCGCGGCCTTGAATCTCAAGTTGATCGACCCACTGACGGTCTGCCAGCGGGCGGAGGCAGCCCTGCACGCCAGGCAGGCGCCAATCGAGGCCGTGGAAGGTTTCATCCGCCAGATCCTCGGCTGGCGCGAATACGTCCACGGGTTGTACCGTTTGTGGATGCCGCAATGGCTGGAGTGGAATGCCTTGTCAGCCCATGAGCCGCTGCCAGCCTGGTTCTGGACCGGCGAGACCGACATGGCCTGTCTGCACCAGGTTATCAGCCAGACCCTGCAAACCGGCTACGCTCACCATATCCAGCGACTGATGGTGACCGGCCTGTTCTGCCTGCTGCTTGGGGTCGAACCACGCCAGGTCCATGAGTGGTATCTGGCCGTTTATGTCGATGCCGTTGAGTGGGTCGAGCTGCCCAATGTGTTGGGCATGAGCCAGCATGCCGATGGTGGGCGCATGGCCTCCAAACCCTACATCGCCAGCGGTCGCTACATTCAGCGCATGAGCAACTACTGCAGCGGCTGCCGCTTTCGCCCCGACCAGGCCAGCGGCGCCAATGCCTGCCCTTTCACCACCCTGTACTGGGACTTTCTCGACCGCCACCAGTCTGAGCTGGCCAGCAATCCGCGCATAACACCACAACTGCGCAACCTTGAACGCCTCGATCCCAGCAGCCGGCAGAACATCCGTCAGCAGGCCGAGCAGTTGCGTACCGACCTGCGCACCCAACAGGGTCAGGGCTAACCACGGGATTTATCACGACCAGCGCATAGCTTTTTGCTATCATCCGCGCCGCTCTTTGAGCCTAATATAAGTAAGTATGAAAGGGAGAGGCGCATGAAAGCGCGACGTTTGATGTTTGCATTTGGACTGGTTGCCGTTTGTACAGGTTGTGCGAGCGGTCTCAACTCTCACCAGAAAGCCGAGCTGAACTACTACGAGGCCCGCGGCATGGCGGTCGAAGAAAAGAGTCCGGGGGCTGGCGCAGCATTGGGGCTGTTGCCTGGTGGCGGCTCGTTCTACGGCCGTGAATATGGGCTCGGAGTGGTCAACCTGCTGTTCTGGCCGCTGTCGATCCTCTGGGATCCGATCAGCGGGCACAATGCCGCCCAGTCGCTCAACTATACCGCAACCAAGGCCCATGTTGATCGCATCCAGCAGAAGGAACTGGCCGATCTGGATGAGCGCCTGAAAACCGGACAAATCGACCTGACCGAATACACCCTGGAAAAACGCAAGGTCGATCAGAAGTACAGTTTCAACTAAGCAGCAAGCATGTCAGCAGGGGGCCCGCCCCGGGCTTCCTGCTCAAGCAGTTCCTTCCCCAGCAGCATTGCATCCCGGCGCCAGTGCGCGACAATGAGCGAACAGCCTTATGCTCCGGAGCCGCCCATGTGGAATTTCGACAACAGTTACGCCCGCCTGCCCGACAGCCTGCATGCCCGCCAGGCCCCCACGCCCGTGGCGCAGCCACAGTGGGTGGTGCTGAACCGCGCGCTGGCCACTGAACTGGGCTTGTCGATAGCCGCGCTGGAAAGTGCCGAGGGGCTGGCGGTGCTGGCTGGCAATGCCTTACCGGCAGGCGCGCAGCCGCTGGCCCAGGCCTATGCCGGGCATCAGTTCGGCAACTTCACCATGCTGGGTGACGGCCGTGCGGTACTGCTCGGTGAGCACATCAGCCCGGATGGACAGCGCGTCGACATCCAGCTCAAGGGCTCGGGACCAACCCCGTTTTCCCGCCGGGGCGATGGCCGGGCGGTGCTGGGGCCGATGTTGCGCGAGTACATCATCAGCGAGGCGCTGCACGGGCTGGGTATTCCCACCACCCGCAGCCTGGCGGTGGTGAGCAGCGGCGAAGCGGTCATGCGCCAGATGCGCGAACCCGGAGCGGTACTGACCCGCATCGCCAGCAGTCACCTGCGGGTCGGCACCTTCGAGTATGCGATCCGCAAGGGCGGGGTCGAACTGGTCCGGGAACTGGCCGATTACACTATTGAGCGTCATTACCCGCACTGCCGCACCAGCGACAATATCTATCTGGCCTTGCTGGAAGCCGTGATGGAACGTCAGGCGACGCTGATCGCCAGTTGGATGCAGGTCGGCTTTATCCATGGTGTGATGAATACCGACAACATGAGTCTGTGCGGCGAAAGTATCGACTTTGGCCCGTGCGCCTTCATGGACAGCTACAAACCAATGACGGTGTTCAGCTCGATCGACCATCAGGGCCGCTATGCCTACGGCAACCAGCCGGCGATTGGCCAGTGGAACCTGGCGCGGCTGGCCGAGACCCTGCTACCGCTGCTGTCCGACGAGCAGGAACAGGCCGTTGAACTGGCCCAGCAGACCCTCGGCCGCTATGTCGAGCGCTATCAGCAGGCCTGGCTGCAGGGCATGGGGGCCAAGCTTGGCTTGTTCCAGGCCGGCAGCAACGACCGGCAACTGATTGAGGACTGGCTGCAGTTGCTCGATGAGCAGCAGGCCGACTTCACCAACAGTTTCCGCGCACTGGCCGGTGATCCGGCCTCACTGGCCGAACTGCCCCCCCAGCCACTGTTCGACAGCCCGGCATTCGCCGCCTGGCGCCAGCGCTGGGAAGCCCGGCTGGCGCAGCAAAACGAATCCGCCGAACAGGCCAAGGCTCTGATGCAACGCCACAACCCGCAACTGATTGCCCGCAACCATCAGGTCGAAAAGGCCCTGCAGGCTGCCAGCGAGTCCGGCGACCTGCAACCTGTGCTGCGCCTGGTCGCGTTGCTCCAGACGCCGTATCAGGTCCAGCCCGGCTGCGCCGACTATTGCCGGCAGCCAGAACCGGCCGAGCGGGTATTCCAGACCTTCTGTGGTACCTGAACTCTGGGCACGACAACAACTGCGCAAGAGAATTTTACTCCAGCCGGCTGGCCAATCCGGCTGCACGGGTATAGGCTTTTTTACGTTACCCAACATGAACATGACCGATGTCAATCAAGGTTGAAGTGTCATCGGTCATCATGCCTGTCATACCAGCCTCTGTTGTTTGGTAACTACTCAACTCTGTCATCAAAAGGATATTAGGCATGACGTTGAAACTCTCCCGTACCGCCTCCCGAGCCCTGATTGCCCTGGCTGTGTTGCTGGTCATTGGCCTGCTGGTCTGGCTGGAAATGCGCCCCAGTGGCTATGGCGAGGCCTTCGTCAGCGGCAACGGGCGCATCGAGGCGACTGAAATCGACGTAGCCACCAAGCTGGCCGGGCGGATTCAGACCATCCATGTCGATGAGGGCGATTTCGTTCAGCCCGGCCAACTGCTGGCGGAAATGGATCTCAGCTCGCTGCAGGCTCAGCTTAACCAGGCCGAAGCCCAGACCCGCCAGGCCGCCAACGCGATTGAAACCGCCCAGACCCTGGTAGCCCAGCGCGAAAGCGAAAAGGCCACCGCCGAAGCGGTGGTGCTGCAACGCCAGGCGGAAGTGACCGCGGCTGACAAGCGCTACAACCGGGTCCGGGTGCTGGTACAGCGCAACGCCATGTCCCAACAGGATGCCGACGATAGCCTGACTGCGCTGCAGAGTGCCCAGGCCGCGCTGGCCGCCGCTCGCGCCCAGGTCCATTCCGCCGAGGCCGGTATTGCGGCCGCACGCTCCCAGGTCATTGGCGCCGAATCGGCACTGGAAGCCAGTCAGGCGGCCGTGGAGCGGATCAAGGCTGATATCAGTGACAGCCGCCTGAGCACCGATCGCCAAGCCCGGGTGCAGTTTCGCACCGCCCAGCCCGGCGAAGTACTGGGCGCCGGCGGGCGGGTACTCAATCTGGTTGACCTGTCCGATGTGTACATGACCTTTTTCGTTCCCGAGCGTCTGGCCGGCCGCATCCCGCTCGGCTCTGAGGTGCGGATCATCCTCGATGCCGCACCCGAGTACGTGATCCCGGCCAACGTCAGTTTTGTCGCCAGCGTGGCCCAGTTCACCCCCAAAAGCGTCGAGACCGAAAGCGAACGGGAAAAGATGATGTTCCGGGTCAGGGCCAGGATCGCCCCTGAATTGCTGCAACGCCATCTGGAGCAGGTCAAGACCGGCCTGCCCGGAGTCGCCTGGCTGAAGCTTGACGGCGAGGCTGACTGGCCCAACGCCCTGCGTGTGAATGTTGGCCAATGACTGCGGCCAGCCCGCCAGTCGCCCTGGTGCGGGACGTCAGCCTGCGCTATGGCAAGACCCTGGCTTTAGCCAACCTGACGCTGGAGCTGCCGGCCAACTGCATGGTCGGGCTGATCGGCCCTGACGGGGTTGGCAAATCCAGCCTGCTGGCCCTGATCTCCGGCGCGCGCCAGCTGCAAACCGGCGATTTGCAAGTACTGGGTGGCGATATGCGCGATGTCCGCCACCGCCGCCGGGTCTGCCCACGGATCGCCTACATGCCCCAGGGCCTGGGCAAGAACCTCTATCCGACGCTCAGCGTCTTCGAAAACCTCGACTTCTTTGGCCGGTTGTTCAATCAGGAACCAGCCGAGCGCCAACGACGCATTCACGACCTGCTGGCCAGCACCGGTATGAGTCCATTCATCGACCGGCCGGCCGGCAAGCTGTCTGGCGGCATGAAGCAGAAACTCGGGCTGTGCTGCGCACTGATCCACGACCCGGACCTGCTGATTCTCGATGAGCCAACCACCGGCGTTGACCCGCTGTCGCGCAACCAGTTCTGGGAGCTGATTGCCCGGATTCGTCAGCAACGTCCAAACATGAGCGTGCTGGTCGCCACCGCCTACATGGACGAAGCTCAACGCTTCGACTGGCTGGTGGCGATGGACGAAGGCCAGGTCCTGGATACCGGCAGCCCCGCCGAGCTGCTACAACGTACCGCCAGCCACAACCTGGAACAGGCCTTCGTTGCTCTGCTACCAGAGGCCAAGCGCAGCCAGCACCGGCAGTTGCAGATCCCCCCGCGCCAACCCAGTGATGAGGTGGCGATTGAGGCCCACGACCTGACCTGCCGGTTCGGCGATTTCACTGCGGTGAACAAGGTCAACTTCCGGATTGAGCGCGGAGAAATCTTTGGCTTTCTCGGCTCCAACGGCTGCGGCAAGTCGACCACCATGAAAATGCTCACCGGCCTGCTGCCGTTCAGCGAAGGCGAGGCCTGGCTGTTCGGCAAACCGGTCGACCCGCACGACATGCAAACCCGCCAGCGGGTCGGCTACATGTCCCAGGCCTTCTCGCTCTACAGCGAGCTGACGGTGCGCCAGAATCTGGAATTGCACGCCCGGCTGTTCCATATCCCGGCCGAACGCCGCAGCGCCCGGATCGAGGAAATGCTGACCCGTTTCAGTCTGCACGAGCAGGCCGACAGTTTGCCGATGAGCCTGCCATTGGGGATCCGTCAGCGCCTGTCGCTGGCCGTAGCGGTAATCCACGCCCCGGAAATCCTGATCCTCGACGAGCCCACCTCCGGGGTCGACCCGGTAGCCCGTGACGGGTTCTGGGAATTGCTGGTGCAGATGTCACGTGAGGAAGGGGTAACGATCTTCATTTCTACCCACTTCATGAACGAGGCCGAGCGCTGCGATCGCATGTCGCTGATGCATGCCGGCCGGGTGCTGGACAGCGACACCCCGCAGGCGCTGATGGACAAGCGCGGCATGGACAACCTCGAAGAGGCCTTTATCGCCTACCTGCGTGAAGCCAGCGAGCAGAACCAGCCGGCTGACAGCAGCCCCGAGCAGCAACCGACCGAACCGGCTCCCGAACCTGCCGCCCATACAGCTTCCAGCCGTCTGCCTCGCTTCAGCCTGCGCCGGCTGTTCAGCTATGCCCAACGCGAAGGCATGGAGCTGCGCCGCGACCCGGTACGCCTGGTGCTGGCGCTGTTCGGCACAGTGTTTCTGATGCTGATCATGGGTTACGGCATCACCATGGATGTGGAAGACCTGAACTTCGCTGTGCTGGATAACGACCAGACCACCCAGAGCCAGGCCTATACCCTGAACCTGGCCGGTTCGCGCTATTTTATCGAACAGCCGCCGCTACGCAGCCAGGACGAAATGCGCCAGCGCATGCGCGAAGGCAAGATCAGCCTGGCAGTGGAAATCCCGCCCGGGTTTGGCCGCGACCTGCTGCGCGGCGCCAACCCCCAAGTGGCGTTCTGGATCGATGGTGCCATGCCCATGCGCGCCGACACCATTCGCGGCTATGTGCAGGGCATCCACCTGAGCTACCTGCAGCAACTGGCCCGCCAGGCGCCAGCCAGCTACAACGCCACCCTGGTCGATATCGCCGTACGTTATCGCTACAACCCGGACGTGCAGAGCCTGCCGGCCATGGTTCCGGCGGTCATCCCGATGTTGCTGCTGATGATTCCGGCGATGCTCACGGCTCTGGGCGTGGTGCGGGAAAAGGAGCTGGGCTCGATCACCAACTTCTATGTCACCCCGGTCACCCGGCTGGAGTTTCTGCTTGGCAAGCAGTTGCCCTATGTCGCGCTGGGCATGGTCAACTTCGTCACTCTGATTCTGCTGTCGGTGCTGCTGTTCAAGGTGCCGATTACCGGCAGTCTGCTGACCCTGACGCTGGCGGCGCTGGTCTATCTGATCTGCGCCACCGCTATCGGCCTGATGATGTCGACCATCCTCAGCAGCCAGATCGCAGCGATCTTTGCCACGGCAATCGTCACCCTGATCCCGGCGGTACAGTTCTCCGGCCTGACCCATCCGGTGTCGGCGCTGGAAGGCGCCGGAGCGCTGATCGGCCAGCTGTACCCGACCAGCCATTTTCTGGTGATCAGCCGCGGGGTGTTTTCCAAGGCGCTCACCCTGATCGAACTGTGGCCCTACTTCGTGCCCATGCTGATCGCCATTCCGGTGCTGACGATCTTCAGCGTCGCCGGCCTGAAAAAGCAGGAAAAATGACATGCGCAGCCTGAGCAACATTCTCCAGCTTGGTATCAAGGAACTGCGCAGCCTGTACCGCGACCCGGCCCTGCTGTTGCTGATTCTCTACGCCTTCACCCTGAGCATCTACACCAGCGCCACAGCCACCCCGGAGTCGCCGCACCGGGCCACCATCGCCGTGGTCGATGAAGACCAGTCGCCGGTTTCTCAACGGATCACCGACGCCTTTCAACTGCCCTACTTCATGCCACCGCAACTGATCGATCACGGCGCCATGGACCTGGGCATGGACCGCGGGCTGTATACCTTCACCCTGAATATTCCGCCGAATTATCAGCGTGACCTGCTGGCCGGGCGCAACCCGACCATTCAGCTCAACGTCGATGCCACTCAGGTCAGCCAGGCCTTCACCGGGGCCGGGCATATCCAGCAGATTATCCAGGCCGAGGTCACCGCCTTCGTCCAGCGTTATCGCAGCGAAACCGCGCTGCCGATCGACGCGGTGGTACGCACCGCCTACAACCCCAACCTTGAACGCTCCTGGTTCGGTGCCATCACCTCGGTGATCGACCAGATCACCATGCTGTCGATCATCCTGACCGGCGCGGCCCTGATCCGCGAACGCGAGCACGGCACCATTGAGCACCTGCTGGTGATGCCGGTCACCCCGTTCGAGATCATGCTGGCCAAGGTCTGGGCCATGGGTCTGGTGGTACTGCTGGCCTCCAGCCTGGCCTTGCGGGTAGTGGTCCAGCAGGCGCTGGGGGTACCGATCCAGGGCTCGGTGTCGCTGTTCATGCTGGGCACCGCCCTGCACCTGTTCGCCACCACCTCGATCGGGATTTTCTTCGGCACGGTGGCCCGCTCCATGCCCCAGCTCGGGCTGCTGGTGATCATCAGCCTGATTCCTTTGATGATTCTGTCCGGCGCCCTGACCCCGCGAGAAAGCATGCCCGAGATTCTGCAGCAGATCATGCTGGCCGCGCCGACTACCCACTTCGTGGAACTGGCCCAGGGTATTCTGCTGCGTGGCGCCGGACTGGCAATCGTCTGGCCCCAACTGCTGGCCCTGACAGTGATCGGCAGCCTGTTCTTCGTCGGTTCGCTGGCGCGGCTGCGCAAGTCGTTGCAGTAGTAGTGCGCTTACTTGAGCGCCAGCAGTTCGCCAACCAGAATTCCCAACTGCAGGTCATCCACCCCACCAGTGGCCTGCAGGCGAATGTGCCCGGTTCGGTCGATCAGTACTAGAGTTGGGGTACCCTCCATGGCATAGGCGCGCATGGTCGCGGGAATCGCTGTGCCGGCCAGCGGCTGATCAACAGCGACCGGGTGGGTGATCCGGTACTCCTTGAGAAACACTTCCAGTGCACTCGGCGCCATCGCCAGATGGTGTTCAAACACCGTATGCAGGCCCACCACCACCAGTTCAGCGCTGGCAAAACGCCGATGCAGGCGTTCGGCTTGCGGCACGGCATGGCTGACACAGCCGGGGCAAAGCATCTGAAAGGCGTGCAGCACCACCACCCGGCCGCGCAAGGCGGCCAGACTCAGTGGAGCGCTGTTGAACCACTGGCAGACCTGCCATTCAGGTGCGCGAACCTGTGTATCCATAGTCAGACTCAATCCCGCAAACGGCTGAACACATAGTCGTATTCGCGCTCCGAGGTATGGCAGGCGAAGCAGGCATCATGGGCATTGGCACCCACCACCCGGGCAGCCGGATCGCCAGCGGCAAACCCCTCGAAGCCCCAGCCGGCGGTTTCCGGATAGGCTGCCTGATCCTTATGCATGACGCCTAGCACCTTGCGCACCCCTTCGACCACCGCATGATCGGCGCGCTCGGCTTCCAGCAGATCGAAGGCTATCACCGCACCATCAGGGAACTGCCCGCTACGATAGCCTTCCATTGCCAGCGGATTGGCGTAGATATGATGAATACCGCCGAAGGCCTCATAGAGCGGATGCCCCTGTTCGATCAGCATGCTTTTGACATGCTGCCACTGACGGTATTCGGTTGGATAAGGCACCTCGGTTTGCGCCTGGGCGCTCAGCCCCAGCGCCAGCAGTACCACCAAAGCGAGAGCAAAACGGTTCATGGCCAACTCCTCGCAAGATATTATGTATTGACTCGATGCATCATTATCAAGCTTAGAGCCGAACCCGCGCTTGTCAAATTATGTAGCGAGGCGATACATTGCAGCCATGAGCACCTCATCTCTGCTTCTTGAGCGCTTGAGCGCACTGATCCAGCAAGCCGTGCGCGACGACGCCGCCCGCCATGGCCTGCTGCCGATCCAGTTACAGGTGCTGCATTATTTGGCCCAGGCCAACCGCTACAGTGACTTGCCGATTGCGATTGCTGAATATTTCGGCATCACCCGCGGCACTGTCTCCCAGACCCTGGCGGTTCTGGAGCGCCGCGGCCTGCTGATCAAACAGGCTGATCCCCGGCACGGCAAACGCATCCACCTGCTGCTGACCGACAATGCCCGGCAAATTCTCGAACACAGCTGGGTCCAGCGGCTGGACAGCGCCCTGCACAGCCTGCCTACAGCCGAGCACACCGAAGCCGGCCTGCGTGAACTGCTGAGCGCTCTGCAACGACTCAACGGCCAGCAGGCGTTCGGCATTTGCCAGCACTGTGTCCATTTCTGCCCGGACTCGCACGGCCATCACTGCGGCCTGACCGGTGAGCCGCTAGAGTCGGAGCAAAGCCAGTTGATCTGCCGGGAGTGGCAGGCGCCAGCACAGTCGAGGGAGACCTGAAGCCCTAGCGGCGTTGCTCTATTGCCGCCACGCCCTGCCCGCGCTTGTAAGCCGCCAGCATTTCCTGAATCTTCAACGTCGCCTCACGGGTTCGCCCCGACAGCTGTTTGACTTCATCGGCGACCACCGAGAAACCCCGCCCAGCCTCGCCGGCCCGCGCCGCTTCAATCGCCGCGTTGAGTGCCAGCAGGTTGGTCTGATCAGCGATGCCACGAATCACTTCAACCACCTGGGCAATCTGGGCATAGGTGGCTTCGGTCGCAGCCTGCTCACGCTGACGCAGGCTTTCGGCATGTTTTTCATCGGAAATATCGCGCATCACGCCAACCACCCGGGTCAGGCGTCCACGGGCATCGCGCAGCCCGCGCCCACGCTCGCGGAACCAGGTTTCGCCCCTGGTCTTGTGGGTCATCCGGTACTCGACCACGTAGCAGGCCTCCGGATCCTTCGACTGAGCGAACTCGGCGAACACCGCCATCATGCGCTTGAAGTCCTCGGGATGAGTAATCCGTTCATAGCTGTCCCAGCCATCGGCAAACTCCTCGGCGCTGTAGCCGATCAGTGCGCGGAACTGTGGGGACCAGCGCAGCACGTTGGCCGGGTGATCGACATCACCATCGACCACTCTCAGATCCCAGCTACCCTCGGTCAGGGTCTGGCGGGTCAGTTCCCAGACCGCCTGTTCTTCTCGATAACGCTCCAGGGCCGCCAGGCTTTCGCCCAGCTCAGCCTGGGCCTGCTGATACTGCTGTTGATAAAGCTGCGCCTGGGACTCGGCCGCAGCCAGTTGCTGCTGCAACCCGGACGACGGATCAAGCTGAGGTTGACGCTGATCCTGTAGGCTGGGCCGGGTCAGCTCCAGCCAGTCGCTAGCCAGTCGCCCCAGTGCCTGTTCAAGCTCAGGGTAGCCGCCCATCTCTGGCTGCCCTCGGCCATCGAGTACCTGGTGGATAGCGGCGGCGGCCCGCTCTGACAATGCACGCCGTTTGGCACCGAACATTACTGCTGCTCCCGGAACCAGCGTTCGGTATCATCCAACGCCCGGGCAAAACGCTCGAGGATCATATCGATTTCAGCGGCTTGCACGATCAGTGGCGGGCAGAAGGCCAAGGCATCACCCATATTGCGGTTGATCATGCCGTACTGCTGAGTCCGTCCGGCCAGGTATCGTCCCAGACGCCCCACCGCCTCAAACGGGGCCTTGCTGGCCTTGTCGGCGACCAGTTCCACCGCCCCGATCAACCCGCACCCACGCACCTCCCCGACCAGCGGATGATCACTGAAGCCGGCCAGCCCGGCATGCAGGCGCTGGCCCATAAGCGCCGCCTGCTCAACCAGATGCTGCTCTTCAATGATCCGCAGATTCTCCAGCGCCACCGCCGTGGCGACCGGGTGACCGCCGCCGGTAAAGCCGTGGCCCAACGCCCCGAAGCTGTGGCTCTGGTCGGCAATCGGCTGGTAAATGCTGTCGTTGATTAGCAGCGCGGCGATCGGCTGGTAGGATGAAGACAGTTGCTTGGACAGCACCATGACATCCGGCTCAATGGCAAAGGTCTGGCTACCGAACATCTGCCCGGTGCGGCCAAAGCCGCAGATCACCTCGTCAACCACCACCAGCACATCATGCTTGCGGCACACCGCCTGGACCCTTTCCCAGTACCCCCTGGGCGGCACTATCACCCCGCCGGCGCCCATCAACGGCTCGGCATAGAAGGCCGCCACGGTCTCCGGGCCCTCACGCAGGATGGTCTGTTCCAGCTCATCGGCCAGCCGCCCGGCAAACTGCTCCTCGGTTTCACCGGGCAGGGCATGGCGATAGTGGTGTGGACAGCCAACATGCACAAACCCCGGCAATGGCACATCGAAGCCGCGCTGGTTGGCCGGCAGTCCGGTCAGGCTGGCACTGGCCAGGGTAATGCCGTGATAGCCATTGAGACGACTGATGAATTTCTTTTTCTGGTTAAGCCCCAGGGCATTGTTGCGATACCAGATCAGCTTGATCACAGTGTCGTTGGCCTCGGAACCGGAGTTGGTGAAGAACACCTTGCTCATCGGTACTGGCGCCATCTCGATCAGTTTTTCCGCCAGTTCGATGCTCGGGGCATGGGCCTTGTGACTGAACAGATGATAGAACGGCAGGCTGCGCAACTGACGCTCGGCGGCCTGGATCAGGCGCTGATTGTTGAACCCCAGCGCCACACTCCAGAGCCCGGACATAGCCTCGATGTACTCGTTGCCCTGATCATCGTAGACATAAATTCCTGCACCCCGCTCGATCACCAAAGGCCCCTGCTGTTCATGCAGGCGTGCGTCGGTATAAGGGTGCAGATGGTGGCGGATATCTTTTTGCGCCAGGCTCGACAGCGATGCGAGTTGGTTCATGAGCTGATCTCCAAAATCGTGGGCATATATCTCAAGGCTAGTCGACCGGGCTCAGTGGATGCCGCCCAGACACAGGTATTTGATTTCCAGGTAATCGTCGATGCCGTACTTCGAGCCTTCACGGCCCAGTCCGGAGGACTTGACCCCGCCAAACGGTGCCAGCTCGGTGGAGATCAGTCCGGTATTGATACCGACCATGCCGTACTCCAGCGCCTCGGCTACCCGAAATACCCGCCCCAGATCCCGGGCATAGAAATACGAGGCCAGACCATATTCAGTGGCATTGGCCAATGCGATCACCTCGGCCTCATCCCGAAACCGGAACAGCGGTGCCAGCGGGCCAAAGGTTTCCTCTCGGGCGACCAGGGCATCAGCCGGCACATCGACCAGAATGGTCGGCTCGAAGAACCCGCCCCCCAAGGCATGCGGCTGCCCCCCACAAACCAACTGCGCGCCCCGCGTCAGGGCATCATCAATATGCTGCTGAACCTTGGCCAGCGCCTGGGCATCGATCAACGGGCCGGTGGTCACCCCGGGCTCCAGACCATTACCAATCTTCAGGCCGGCCACCGCGACCCGCAATTTGTCGACGAACGCGTCATAGACCTGATCATGGATATACAGGCGATTGGCACAGACACAGGTCTGCCCGTTATTGCGGAACTTGGAGATCAGCGCTCCCTCTACCGCAGCATCCAGGTCGGCATCCTCGAACACGATAAAGGGCGCATTGCCACCCAGTTCCAGTGACACCTTCTTGATATCGGCGGCGCACTCGGCCAGCAGTTGCCGGCCAATTTCGGTCGAACCGGTGAAGCTCAGCTTGCGCACGCTGGGATTACTGGTCAGTTCGGCACCGACGTCTGCGGCACTGCCGGTGACCACACTGAACACCCCCGGCGGAATCCCGGCCTGCTCGGCCA
>NZ_QJSA01000014.1:0-130207 GCF_003586265.1 Pseudomonas jilinensis
AGTGGCGTGACCCTGAACGGGCCCGGTATTCGGATCAACTCCGGCGGTGCGGCTGGGCGGGGTTCGGGGCTGGCAATCAAGCTGCCTGAGCGTCCGGGTGAAACGAACGCCAGTCAACATGGGGCTCTTAACGATCCGGCACAGGCCAACCTGGCATTGCTATACCAGTCAGTAGTACCAGAACCACGTGAGATGCGTTTTGACATTCGTCTGAAGGACAAACCCGGCGAAGACGGCTATGCCCTGGCACACACACCCTGGCGTATCGTCCGCGCCAGCAAGCCAGGCTGGCGCACGTTCGGGCGTCTGAGCGACGATGATATTATCGCCCGCGGCGACACTGACGATAACGGTCGCATCATTCTCTCGGACGCAGAACAAGAGTCACTCTCTCTGGCCTATCAACAGACCCCGGGCAATCTATGGCTGCTCTATCCGGGGCAGTACGTTGCCCTGGCGGTGCACGTGGATGCAGGCTGGAGCGACCAACAGCGCGAGGCACTGGCATTGGCCAGTATGGATTTCAGTCATACCCCACACACTGATCCGCAGCACGCAATGGCCTGTCTCGACCAGACCTGTGCCCGTGACACCCTGGAGCTTGACGACAACAGTCCACTATTTGAAAAACTCAAGGCATTCAAGGGATGAGTCAAATGAATGGAATCCGCTCACGCCAACTGGACCAGCTCAATACAGCAGAAGGTGAGCCGCTGTGCGCCACCTCGGCCCCAGACTGGTTTATTCGTCCGGACCCACAGTATGGCGCGCCATACGCCCACAAACGCGCCGGCAACAATGTCAGGTTCTTCACCAACGGCGATGACTATTTCAAAGATGTCGCCGCCGCAATCAGCAATGCCAGGCACTCGATTTACATCAGTGGCTGGCAAATCAACTACGAGGTGTGCCTCGACGGCGACAAGCGCCTGTGGGACTGCCTGGCTGAAGCGCTGCGCAAGAACGAGAAACCTGATATTTACCTGATGCCCTGGCTGTCGCCTAAAGCCGGCGTGGATACCGGTGATCTTGAAACCATGTTGGCCAGTTTTTTGCTCAATGCTGGGCTGGAGCAACGCAAGGTCTGGTGCATGCCGGCCATACAGCAAAGCGATATGGATAGGCTGGCTACCTTTTTCTCGCACCACCAAAAAATGGTCGTGATCGACAACCAGATTGCCTATGTCGGCGGCATCGACCTTGCCTACGGACGCCGTGACGACAACAACTTCCGCCTTGCCGCAGACGGGCGCAGTGAACGTGAGCTGTACAACCCCTGCATCCCCCCGTTGCGAGAAATCCCTGCGCATCAGCAATACCCCTACATGACCACCGCAGAGCTGGTTGGCGCCGCACTGATGGAAGGCGACACCCTCAGCCGAGTGCAACGCTGGATCGGTCTGCGCCTTGATAACGATCACGTTGACGCCGTACGCCAACGCAAACAGGCGGCCCTGAACTGGCTTAAGGATCGGCTCAAGGGAGGCCTGCGCCTGTTCGGCGTTGGCGCCGCCTATACAACAGGGGGAGCTCTAGACATGGCGCGCTTCCTACGTGAGCATCTGGAAGATGAAGAACTCAGACAGCACCTGCCCCCGGAATTCAGCCAGTTGGAGCAAGACCTGCTGGACTGGGCAAACGAAGTTGAGCAGCAGTCAGGCGAATACAGCCAGACGCTGCAGATCAGAGGCAACACGCTATTCAATCAGTGGGTAGAGCAAAGCGGCGCTGGCGCATTCTTTACCTGGTTTAACAACACCCCGCCAGAACGGCTGACAGCCCAGGCACTGGAGCAGTTCGACGCAATCGCCACACCTTTTTTGCTCTACCTGCACAGCACACTCGACCGTATGAGTGATGCGCAGCAAGGCCAGCCCTATTCCTATCTTGCAGACCCGGCAGTACGGTTGCTGCCCCCTGGCGGCCGCACACTCGACCCAGCACGCCAACCCCGCATGCCCTGGCATGATGTACAGGTACGCCTTGAAGGAACGGCAGTAGAAGACTTCTCACGCAATTTCATCGAGCGCTGGAATAGCCTGCAAGCGCGCTTCGAGGGCACCACACAGACCATGCCAGCCTTGCTTGCGGGTGGCCTGGGGCTAGTAAGCCGCAATCTGGCTCCGCAACCATTCCGACCACACTACCTGCCACCGGCACAACCCGTGGCCGCACAGGGCAGCCTGTTTGCCCAGGTATTGCGCAGCACGCCCTACCGCCAATTGCGCGAAGAGCGTCAAGGAGCCCTGCAAGCCCATGCCAGTCGTCTGCCGCAGACCACCGAAGGCTTTGCCTTACCAGACGCCCGTCAGGCCAACTGCCTGCAGGCCATGCTGCAAGCCATCGCCGGCGCACAGCAGTTCATCTACATCGAAAACCAGTTCTTCCAGAGTGATTTCGGTGAGATCGACTACGCCACGCCCCCCAAGGACGAGCACGAGGAAGCAGCCAGGCCAGCCACCCAGGATGAAGAAGACCCATGGCAGGACGGCCCCATGCAAAGCCTGATGGACATTGAGAAGCTGCCCGACTATCCGCGCTATGCCGCACGGCTGGGGCTGGAAGGTCGCTTTGAGGACAATGCCAGCCGCCTGCAGCACCTCAACTACTACGCCCTGGCGGAAATGATCCACAACCGTGATGCGGATGAGTTTGTCAGTGCGCTCTTGAAAGTGCTCAACAACCGCAGCCTGGTACGCGCCATTAACGACATGCAGCGTCCCCAGCCGAAAATTCTGAACACCATTTGCGAGGCCTTGGCTACACGTATAGAAGCCGCCATCGAAATGGGTGAGGACTTCCATGTCTATATGGTCCTGCCGGTTTACCCGGAAGGCCCGCTGAATGACATCACCCTGATGACCCAGATCCACCTGACCATGCAGAGCCTGTCCCTGGGCAGTCACAGCCTCGTGCGTCGAATTCAGCGGGCGATGGCAATGAAGGCACAAATGGACAGTGGAATCCCGGAAGACGTAGCCAGTGATAACATCGACAAACATCAGCGCCGTGGAGAGGCCTGGAAGGTTTTCGAGCGAGAAGACTGGAAACGTTATCTCACCCTGCTCAATTTACGAACCTGGGAAGATTTCAACGGTCATCCGGTGACCGAACAGATTTATGTGCACAGCAAGCTGCTGATTGCTGATGACCGCGTCGCTATTCTCGGTAGCGCCAATATCAATGACCGCAGTCAACTGGGTGACCGCGACTCCGAATTGGCCGTGGTGATCTCAGGCCGCCAGGCCCAGATCAGCCAGCTCAACGGCTGCACACCTCAGCCCATCTGCCGCGAAGTGCAACAACTGCGTATTGCTCTGTGGCGTAAGCTCTTTGCCCTGGACGTCACCCAGGATCAGGTTCCGGTGGCGCCGGCAATGCAACTGGAACCTATGCTGGAGCTGCCTGCCGCACCAGCGACCTGGCAGGCGATTCAACAGCAAGCAATGGACAATGCAACTGCCTATCGAGAAGCATTCATACACATACCTGGAAACCACGCCTCAATCTGGCCAACCTGGCCGGATAACAATTCTGGCTCCATGCCCTTCGAGCCTGCATTCTGGGAAAGCCCTATCGCTGCAAAGCCACCGAAGGATGTCGCCGGCTTCATCACCGAGCTGCCCATCTACTGGACCCGCCGTGAAAATAATGACTCCGGGTTCAACTTAAGTGTTCTGGCCCACCACGACAAAACCGAGCAGAAGACTCTACAAGCGTCTGTTTCAAGCGTTTCCGAAGGAACCACATAATGCGCTATTTGATTGTGCCCGTACTGTTTGGTTTGACATCTGTCAGCTGGGCCGATGCTCCAGACCCAGCCTTGCCAGCCGACTGGCAAACCCAATGCTTCGGCCGGGTGCAATTTTCCATGCCCGCGCACCTGGCCTGGTATAACCAGCAGGCTCAGTCACCTGCATTCTATAAGGGAAGCCAACCCACCCCGGCAATCTGGCGGGGTAACTATGGTCGTGACCCCTTGCATGAAGACAAGGTGCTGGTGCAGATCGCCGTCAGCCGGCTTGCCACGCTTGATTACTGGAAGCGCGACACCTCGTATTTCAAGCCCAGCCGTGGGGAGGCTCAGGAACGTGTCATCCAAAAACAGCTTGATGAGATTAAGGCTCGAAAGGTCGCTTTGCTTTCAGATCAAAGCGAGGAGGCAGATGCTCTTTATTCTCAGCTCCGTGAAAAGGAAAGAGCGTTAGAGCAGGCTCAGCAACACATCGGCAAGGTCAGCACCGATATCTTGTGGGTATCGGAGGCCATCGAAAACTTCAAGGAACAGGGCCGGGACACCGCCCAACTGGAAGCCAAACTCGCCGAACTGCTGATCGAAGACGCCAAGTTTCCTACCGATGATCTGTTCGAGCAGGAGTATTTTGTAGAACTCAACCGCCCCAATGCCCTGGCGATCAGCGGCCCCTTCGACTTTTCCGCCAAGCTCTGGGAAAACGGGCGTATCTATACCTTCCAGTTCGGCATGCAACACAACAAGCCACGCAGCGAACAGGCCAGCCTGGAGCCTGCCGCGCTGGATTTCCTGGCCCGTTTCCGTGCCCGCGCGGAACATGAAATCCCCACCGAACCCGGCGTGTGCATCCCCTTCGGCTTTATCGCCGACAATGGCAATGAGCCCTTCGATTTCGGGTACCGGTGGCACCCGCGCAGCACCCCGGCACTGCTCTATCGGATCGATCAGCCAGCGTCCAGTGAGTTGATGACCCATGCGCTAATGCGCTTTGTTCCCAACCCCTATCCGTCACGGGTACGGATCGATAGCTTCGGCCCGCAGGACGTCGCCTTCGGCTACCAAGGCGGCAGTCTGGTAGGTAGCCAATCGCAACGACGCGACCCGGAAAACCCTGACTGGCAGCCACAGCAGAGCTATCACCTGATCGCCGAGACCGGCGCGCACGGTGCTGTGCCGCCGGTGTCCTTCGAGATGAAGGTGCATGATATCGATGGCGAGTTTCCTCCCTTCGAGCAGGGCGAGGCCGAGTTCAAACAGATTCTGGACACTTTTCGGCCCTTGCCGGGCATGGTCAGAGAAAGCGCAGATCAGCCGTGAGAAGAGTGATAAACAGCCCGATGCTGTGCCTGCTATCGCTGCTGGTGTCAGCCGTCTGGGCCGACAGCCCCGATGCTACGCTGCCAGCCGACTGGCAAACCCAGTGCTTCGGCCGGGTGCAATTTTCCATGCCCGCGCACTTGGCCTGGTATAACCAGCAGGCTCAGCCACCTGCATTCTATAAGGGAAGCCAACCCACCCCGGCAATCTGGCGGGGGAGCTATGGCCGTGATCCGCTGCATGAAGACAAGGTACTGGTGCAGATCGCCGTTAGCCGGCTTGCCACGCTTGATTACTGGAAGCGCGACACTTCGTATTTCAAACCCAGCCGGGGTGAAGCCCAGGAACGAGCTTTGCAGCTTCAAATTGACGCAATAGACAAGCGTATGGACGAGCTGCGTAACCAGTATCCGGACCGCTCTCAAAATCCCGAATACGTAACAGCATACAATAAGCTGAGAGATGAGCAACGGGCCCTGGAACAAGCTAAGCAACACATCGGCAAGGTCAGTACCGATATCTTGTGGGTATCGGAAGCCATCGAAAACTTCAAGGAGCAGGGCCGGGACACCGCCCAACTGGAAGCCAAACTCGCTGAACTGCTGATCGAAGACGCCAAGTTTCCTACCGATGATCTGTTCGAACAGGAATACTTTGTAGAGCTCAATCGCCCCAACGCCCTGGCGATCAGCGGCCCCTTCGACTTTTCCGCCAAGCTCTGGGAAAACGGGCGCATCTATACCTTCCAGTTCGGCATGCAACACAACAAGCCACGCAGCGAACAGGCCAGCCTGGAGCCTGCCGCGCTGGATTTTCTGGCCCGTTTTCGCGCCCGTGCGGAACATGAAATTCCCACCGAACCTGGCGTGTGCATCCCCTTCGGCTTTATCGCCGACAGCGGTAATGAGCCCTTTGACTTCGGCTACCAGTGGCGCCCGCGCAGCACCCCGGCACTGCTCTATCGGATTGATCAGCCAGCGTCCAGTGAGCTTTTCAGCATGGCCATGCGGCGTTTGATACCAAACGCTTACCCCAGCCTGCTGCAGATCAACCGCTTCGGCCCGCAGGATGTCGCATTCGGCTATCAGGCCGGCAGTCTGGTCGGTACCCGCTTCCAACGACGCGACCCGGAAAACCCCGACTGGCAGCCCCCGCAGAGCTATCACCTGATCGCCGAGACCGGCGCTCACGGTGCTGTGCCTGCGGTGTCCTTCGAGATGAAGGTGCATGACATCGACGGCGAATTCCCTCCCTTCGATGAAGGTCAGGCCGAGTTCAAACAAATTCTGGACAGTTTCCGTCCCTTGCCAGGCATGATTGAAGAAGGCACAAGCAATCCGTGAACAAGTCCTTGTTCTTTTTACTGCAGGCTCTCGTCCCTATAAGTTGGGCCGATATCCATACCCGTGTTAACGACCACGGTATACAACCGCACCTGGCCGAATTAACCAGCCGCGCCATAAACAATCTGGTCTTTATCGAAGGCGGCACTTTTATCATGGGTGACTTTGGCGCCGTCGGCGAGGATGGCGTATGGCGGCCCTATTTCCCACCGACCATCGAAGAAGACCAGCCCCATGAAGTCACCCTGTCCAACTACTCGCTGAGTCAACACAAAACAACCTGGGGGGATTTCGATACCTACCTATTGACCAATGGCATTGAGGTTTTTGAACGCAACTACCAGGACAAATGGGCGAGGGAGCCGTTCGAAAAAGACCCTGCCAACGAGTTCTTTATCGATAAACCTGCCCTGGTGACTTGGCAAGAAGCCAAGGACTACTGCCAATGGCTAGGTGCCCAAACCGACCTGCCGCTGGACCTGCCCACCTCTGCCCAGTGGGAGTTTGCCGCACGCAACCGCGGCAGTCAGGAATGGATTTTTTCCACCCATGATGGGAAAGAGACCAGCCGTGACATAAAGGCGCACATGTACGGCAGGGATAAGTATGTCCCTGTTGGCAGCCGCCTGCCCGCCAACCCCCTCGGCCTCTACGACATGGCTGACAATGGCAAGGAATGGGTCAACGACTGGTTCTCTGAAAACTGGTATCGCGACAATCCCCAAGTCACTGACCCGCAAGGCCCCGCCGAAGGTACGCGTAAAGTCATTCGTAACCTGGATTTCAGTTTCTCACGCACGGGAATGTCCGAGTCAGCGCCTAGCCTAGTCAACGATAACTGGGACAGCGTTGCTGAATATACCTTCCGCTGCGCCCTGCAAAGCTCGTCGCCCCTAAGGCAGGCAGAACCATGAAACCCACTATCAGGATCCCCCCATCAGAGCACTTAAGCCTTGATCGGGACCAATACACCAATTTGTGAACCATTACCCAGCAAGCACGTAAATAAGGAAGTCACCTCATGAGAAAATCCATCTGGTCCATCGTTCTGCTGTCTCTGGCCCTGCTGGCTGGGACCGGCTGTACAGGCAACCACAAGGACTACCGCCCGCTGGGCGAGCCGCAGGCCACTCGCGGCAACTGATTCACACAGGAGCAATATTCCATGGAACTGGTTTTCGATATGGTCAGCGCCCCGCAGCAAATTCCAGGCATGGCCGCCACCAAGACCTTCAAGCATGCCGGCGGCATCATCGGCCGTTCGGAGAGCTGTGACTGGGTTATTCCCGACCGCAACCGGGTCATTTCCGGCAAACATGCTCTGGTCAGCTATGACAATGGCGCCTTCTTCCTGACCGACACCAGCAGCAATGGCATTCATCTCAAGGACAGCGGCATGCCTCTGGCCAAGGGACAGCCTGTGCGGGTCGAGCATGGCAACGTTTTTTGCTTAGGTGACTTCGAGATTCGCGCCCGCCTGATCCAGAATCCGGCAGAGTTCGAAACCGGCCTGCACCACAGCCAGCCAACCGGCAGCATCATCCCCGACGATGCGTTTCTGGATCTGGATCCGCTCAATGCCCTGGATCAGCAGGAACAACGGTATTATCAGCCAGAGGACGAACTGTCGCTGCTCGCGCCTCAGCCAGAAGCAGTGCCGTTGCAACCACACGACTATGCCAGGATCGATACCGAAACACTGCCGGTACCGGAATTGGTACCCCCGCCACCGCCCCCAGCAGAGCCCGCGCCAGTAGTGCGTGAAGCCTTGCCGTCGACCTTCTGGGCCAAATATGAACAGGCTCTGGGAGTCAGCCTCGATGGCCTAAGCGAAGACCAGCGAGAAGCCCTGGCAATAGCTGCTGCCGGCTTGCTCAAGCAAAGCATTGGCAACCTGCAACAGACGCTCAAGACCCGCAGCGAACTGAAGGCGGAAATGCGCCTGGCACAAACCACGGTGCAAACCTCTGGCAATAACCCGATCAAGCACACGGCTGACAGCAGCGAGGCCCTGACCGCCCTGCTGCGCCAACAAGAGCCAGGCAAGATGCCCGCCGCCCATGCCGTAAGTCGCGCCTTCCGGGATCTGCAGGCCCATCAGGTAGCACTCAGCGCCGCCAGCCGCAGCGCGGTCAAGGCCATGTTCGAGCACCTGTCACCCGAACAGCTGACCTTGCGTTTTGAGCGCGAGAGCAAATCCCTGCTCAATACCGCCGGCGGCCGCTGGCGTGCCTACACCAAGCTGTACCTGGCGATGCAGAGCAACGACGACTGGAGCAAGCGTCTGTTCGCTCGTGACTTTGCCACTGCCTACGAAGAACAGATTCGTCTAATCGCCACCCTCAATACCGATATCCAAGGATGATCACCATGTTGCGTATTGCCGTAATTTCGCTACTGCTGCCCCTGCTCGCTCTGACCGGTTGTGCTTCGCTGGGCTCGGGCCCAAACACCCGGATCGACCTGACCCTGGAAGGTAGCCGCACACTGAATCCCGATCTGCATGGTCGCCCATCGCCGATCGTGATCCGTCTGTACGAGTTGAAGAACCCGGTGGCGTTCGAGCACGCCGAGTTCTTCGCCCTCTACCAGCAACCGCAGGAAGTGATGGCGCTGGATCTGGTGGCTCATGAAGAGCTGGAACTGCGTCCCGGCGAGCAGCAAACCCTGAAACTGACCACAACGGACCAGGGGCGCTACATTGGCGTTCTGGCAGCCTACCGCAATCTGCCGGAAGCCGACTGGCGCACCGTGATTCCTCTGCGCCAGGGCAACCGCAATCAGGTCACGCTGTATCTCGATGAACTGAGCATCCGCCCCCAGGCTGGCGGTCGCGGTAACGGGAACTGAGCCATGACAACACAGAAAGTAGTCTGGCACGAAGGCATGCTGCTGCGCCCGCAGCATTTCCAGCAAAACGACCGGTATTACGACCACCAGTTCAAGACCCGCACTCAGCAGTTGCATACAGCGGCCTGGGGGTTTTTCGGGCTGGAGATTGATCGCCAGTTCCTGGCCATGGGCAAGCTGGTAGTCAGCCAGGCCAGCGGCATTCTGCCTGATGGCAGCCTGTTCGAACTGGGCGCCGAGCGCGAGCCGCTAGCCCTTGATGTGCCTGCGAACACCAGCAACAGCGCGGTGTACCTGGCCTTGCCCCTGGTTACCGGCAATCATGTCGAGGCCCGGCGTGCGGAGCAGAAGGATGTGCTGGCCCGCTACTTGGCCAGCGAAGAGTCAGTCACCGACTCCAACGCCGGCGACAACACCGTCAGCCAGATCAGTTGCGCCCTGCAGGACTTCCGCCTGCTGATGGGCAACGAGGTGGACGACCCGGCTTTCGTCAAGATCAAGCTGTGTCACATCCTCGATACCACCCCCGATGGCGTGGTCAGTCTGGACGCCGACTTCATACCAACGTTCCTGCACCTGCATGCCAACAGTTTTCTGTTGTCGTGCCTGAAGGAAGTCATCAGCATGCTCACCCACCGGGGCGACATCCTCGCCGAGCGTATCCGCGCCAGTGGCAAGGTCAGCGGAGCTGAGGTTGGCGACTTCATGATGCTGCAACTAATCAATCGCCACGAACCGATCCTGCGCCATCATCTGGCCGCCGAACAACTGCATCCGGAGCTGCTGTACCGCGAGCTGCTCGGCCTGCTCGGTGAACTGTCGACCTTCTCCAGCGAGAGCAAGCGCCCCAAGCTCGACAGCCGCTACCTGCACAGCGACCAGGGCAACAGCTTCCGCAAGCTGATGGACGCAATCCGCCAGGTGCTGTCGATGGTGCTCGAACAGCATGCCGTGGAGCTGGACCTGCAGCAACGCCAGTACGGCATCCAGGTCTCGCCGCTCAAGGATCACAAGCTGCTGGGCACCTCCTCGTTCGTCCTGGCCGCCAGCGCCCAGTGCGACTCCGAGGAACTGCGCCAGCGCTTGCCGGCGCACCTGAAGATTGGCCCGGTCGAGCGTATCCGCCAACTGGTCAACCTGCACCTGCCCGGCATCCGGGTCAAACCGCTGCCGGTGGCGCCACGGCAGATCCCTTTCCATTCGGGCAAAACCTATTTCGCGCTGGAACTCAACTCCGAGGAACTGGCGCAACTGGAGCGCTCGGGCGGCTTCGCCTTCCACGTTTCCGGCGACTTCCCCGAACTGGAGCTGAAATTCTGGGCCATCAGGAACTGAGATCATGATCAAGGAAATGGATTACAGCCAGGACGACCAGACGGTCATCCTCAACCGCAACGGCGACCTGCCGGCGAAGACGCCTCTGACCGACTTCTCCGCACCGCCGAAGCTGGAAAAGATCGACCAGCGGATGATTTACGCCACCCGCCGGCGCGCCAGTGAAGGCGTCAACCTGAGCCTCAACCCGCTGATTGCTGTCGCTGCGGCACTGCTATCGGAAGTGGTACGACTGAAGAACAGCTACCAGGCCGAAGACCTGCACGCCCTCAAGGACCGACTGGTCGCTGAAATCAAGCTGTTCGAGCACCGGGCCCTGCAGGACGGCGGCGACAGCAGTGAAGTCATGGCCGCCCGTTATGTGCTCTGTACCGCGATTGACGAAGCCGTGGTGACCACTCCATGGGGCAACGAAAGCGCCTGGTCGCAGATGAGCCTGCTCAGCAGCTTTCACAATGAAACCTTCGGCGGCGAGAAATTTTTCCAACTGCTGGAGCGTCTGTCGCGCAATCCGGTCAAGCACCTGCACCTACTCGAACTGATGTACCTGTGCCTGTCGCTTGGTTTCGAGGGCAAGTACCGCGTCATGCCACGCGGAACCCTGGAACTGGAGGTGATCCGCGACAGCCTGTATCGGCAGATTCGCCAGTTACGGGGCGACATCCCCCGCGATATCTCGCCACACTGGCAAGGCCTCAAGGATGCCCGCGGCCACTTTGTCCGGGTCGTGCCCTGGTGGGCCATTACCCTGTTCACCCTGCTGTGTCTGGCCATCATGTATGGCGGCTTCAGCTGGGTGCTCAGCGAGCAGCGCCAAAGCATCATGCAGAGCTATGAGAGCCTGCACACCAGCCCCACTGACAGTACCTTCAGGGATGATTTGCAATGAACGTCAAAACCCTTCTTCTCAAAGGCATGGGCCTGTTCAGGCGTGACTGGGTATGGAGCCTGGTACTGGTCCTGGCCCTGGCCAGCCTGGTCTGGTTTGCCGGTCCGGCGCTGGCGATCAATGGCCGCGAGCCCTGGGGCTCGGCGGTCAGTCGACTGCTGACCATCAGCACGCTGTTTCTGATCTGGGGCCTGAGCCTGGTGTTCATCAGTTGGAAGGCCAACAAGCGCAAACAGGCCGAAGAGGATGATGCCGATGCCCAGGAGCGCATTCGCCGTGAAAGCCTGATCGTCGAAGAGCAGCTCGAACTGCACAGCCGCTTCAAGCAGGCCATGCGTACTCTCAGCCGCTCCAGTCTGTACAAAGGCCGCAGCGAGCGCTGGCGCAAGGAGCTGCCGTGGTACCTGCTGATCGGCCCCCAGGCCAGCGGCAAGACCAGTCTGCTGGACTTCTCCGGCCTGGAGTTTCCACTCAACAAGGGTGAGCAACGCCCCAACCGGGAGATTACCGGCACCCGCTACGCCGACTGGTACTTTGCCGAGCATGCGGTACTGATCGATACCACCGGCCGTTACCTGAACCAGCCCGACCCGCAGGTTGACAATATCGGCTGGCAGACCCTGATCGGGCTGCTGCGCAATCGCCGCCCTCGCCCACTCAATGGTGTAGTGGTGAACCTGCCGGTAGAACAACTGCTCAGTGACAACGAACTGGAGCTGGAGAATCTGGCCCGCCAGACCCGCCAGCGGCTGCTCGATGTCAACCAGAAACTCGGCGTCGATGTGCCGGTCTACCTGGTGCTGAGCAAGGCCGACCGCCTGCCTGGTTTTGATGAGTACTTCGACCAACTGTCCAGCGATGAAAGCGACCAGGTACTGGGCGCTACCTTCCGCCAGGAGCAAAACGGCACCGACATTCAGGTGGTACGCCAGGAGTTCGAGGAACTGCTGCGCAGGCTCAACAGCCAGGTAATCATGCGCATGCATCAGGAGCGTGACACCCAGCGTCGCGGCCGCATCCTTGACTTTCCGCACCAGCTCAGCCGGATTGGCGAGTCACTCAACCTGTTCATCGAACTGGCCTTCTCCGGCAACCGCTACCAGCGGGCCAGTCAGTTGCGCGGGTTCTACCTGACCAGTGCGCCGCAACTGCAGGGCGACATCGATCCCATGACCGCCAGCATTGGCCGCAACCTCGGTCCATCAGGCCGCGAACTGCCAACCGTGCGCAGCGGCCGGCCGCGCTTCATCAAGCATCTGTTGAGCCGGGTGATCTTTCCCGAATCAGCCCTGGCCGGTCTTGATCAGCGCGAAATCAAGCGCATCGACTGGCGCCAGCGCATCCTCTACGCCAGTGCCGCCGCCTGCCTGGTCCTGTTTGGCCTGGGTTGGGCCAGCAGCTTCTCCAACAACCATGGCAAACTCGAACAACTGCGCGACCTGTCCCAGAAACTGGACCGCCAGCAACGGCAAGTACCGGCAGGCGACAATATCGACCAGTTACTGGCGACTCTTGATACCCGCTATCAGGCTACTCAGGTCTTCGCCCCGCGTAGCGATACCCGCTGGCGTGAGCGTTACGGACTGTTCCAGGGCGACGAGGTCAACCCGGCGCTGTACGACGATTATCGTCAGGCCCTGGAAAACCTGCTGCTGCAGCGGGTTGGCCAGCGCCTGGAAGCACAAATGCTGTCCAGCCTCCATGATCGCGAAAAGCTGTTCGGCAGCCTGCGCGCCTATCTGATGCTGCACTATGCCGAGCGACGTGACCCGGAGTATCTGAAAGAATGGATGGCCGACGACTGGTCTCAGCGCTACACCGGCAACACCCGTGTCCAGACCGGGCTGAACACCCATTTCGCCCGGCTGCTCGAAGGCCCGTTCCTGCCCTACCAGACTGACCGGGAACTGGTTGCCGAAGCCCGTCAGTACTTACGCAGCGAATCTTTGGCCAGCGTGTTGTATCGCATGCTTCGTGAGCAGGCTGCACGGCTGCCGGAGTACCGCATGATCAATCAACTCGGACCACGTGGTGCCCTGCTGACCAGTGCTCAGAACATCATTCCCGGCTTCTACACCCGCAACGGCTATCAGCAGATGTTCATTGCCCAGGGCGGTGATCTGGTGCAGAACATGCTGCGCGACAACTGGGTACTGGGTGACAGCGATACGCTCAGCGCCCAGGACCTGCGTCGCCTGATGGCAGAAATGGAGCAGCTGTACTTTGCCGATTACGCCAACTACTGGACCGAGGCACTGGCCCTGCTGGCGGTAGACCCCATGGCTGGTGTCAGCGAGGGCGCGCAGCAGCTCAGCAGCCTGACCTCAGCCAACTCACCGATCATCAAGGCGCTTGAAGAGGTGCGTCTGAACACCCAATTGAGCCTGAGCGACAGCAACGACACCAGTACTCGCAGCCCGAGTGCGGCTCAACGAGCATTGGAGCGCCGCTTCGAGGCCCTGCATCAACTGTTGAATCAGGACGGCAACCCAGGCCCAGAGCTGGTCAACGCCCTGCAGGCGCTGGACGCCATGCAGGGACAGCTCAACAGCCTGGCGCACGCCAGCGCTCCCGAGCAGGCGGCTTTCGACATGGCTCGCGCCCGGGTCGCCGGCCAGCAGGACGCCATCAATCAGGTCCGCGCCAGCGCCGCCCGTCTGCCGCAACCGGTCGACAAGTGGTTCAACGCCCTGGCCGCCGATACCTGGTTGCTGGTTCTGAATGATGCCTATCAACACATCAATCAGCGCTATCGTAGCGAACTGCTGGCTGCCTACCGCCGCTCGGTCGGTCAACGCTACCCGTTCAGCACCGAGACCGAGAGCGAAGTGGCGCTGGCGGATTTCCGTGAGTTCTTCAAACCACAAGGTACGGTTGACACCTTCTTCGATCGTTACCTCAAGCCCTTTGTTACCGGCAGCGCTGGCCAGTACCGCCTGCGCCAGGTCGATGGTCGAGGTTTGCCGGTATCACGCGAGTTTCTCGCCCAGATGGGCCGCGCCGAAACTATTCGTCGCAGCTTCTTTGCCGAGAACCCCAATGAGCCACTGGTACAGTTCCGCCTGGAGCCCATCATGCTTGACTCCAACCTGGGCCGGGCCAATTTCAGGCTAGGCAACCAGAGTCTCGAGTACCGCCATGGCCCGATCATCCAGACCGCATTCCGCTGGCCCGCCGATGACAACAGCCGCAGCAGCCTGACGGTCGAAGATCTGGGTGGTCGGCGCATGAGTCTGGATCAGAACAGCGGCGCCTGGTCGCTGTTCCGTCTGCTCGATCAATTGGAGGTTGACCATCACACTGATCGGGATGTGCTTATCCTCAAGGCCAATCTCGGTGGCATGCGGGCCAATTACCTGCTGCACAGCCAACGCTCGCCGAACCCGTTCGACCTGAGTCTGCTGCGCAGATTCAACCTGCCAGCGAGGATCTGATGGATTTGTTGACTCCCTGGCGCAGTTCCGCCCGTACCGACACAGGGAAGGTACGGGCGCGCAATGAAGACGCTTTCCTGGCGCTGCCAGAACGTGGCCTGTGGGTCGTCGCCGATGGTATGGGTGGGCACCAGAACGGCGCCCTGGCCAGCCGCATGATCGTCGAACGACTGGCCGAACTGCCGGGCGGCAGTGACCTTGACCGGCGGGTCAAGGAGCTGCGCCAGGCCCTGCATGACCTCAACCGTCGGCTAGGCAAGGAGCTCACCCTGACCGCGGACAAACCCGACCCGGTAATCGGCAGCACGGTGGTTGCCCTGCTGGTCGAAGGCGACCGCGCCGTCTGTGTCTGGGCCGGTGACAGCCGCTGCTACCTGTGGCGTAGCGGCAATCTGTATCAGATGTCGCGCGATCACTCACTGCTCCAGCAACTGATGCAGGAACAGCAGATGAGCGCCGAACAGGCCGCCAGCCAACCTGGCGCACACGCCCTGACCCGGGCCGTAGGTGCCAGCGAAACGCTGGTTCTGGAAGTAGTGGAGTTCACCGTCTACCCCGGGGACACTCTGCTGCTGTGCAGCGACGGGCTGTACCAAAGCATGTCCAGCACCATGCTGGGCAATGCCCTGAGCCTGCCTTCGACTTCGCTGGCACTCGAACGGATGTTCGAACTGGCACTCGACGGCCCGGCCCGTGACAACATCAGCGCAGTGGTCATTCGCCGATGAACCCGATGGAGGTCCCCGTGACTGCCCCACTCAAGGACGAGGACAACCTGTCCGACCTGACTCATTTCGCCTTCGGACAGAGCGAAGAGGCTCCCGCACCGGAGCCCATCAGCATCGGCCCGTTACCGGATATTCTCAACGGTCGCTATCACATCGAGCGCCTGCTCGGTGTCGGTGGCATGGGCGCGGTCTATCGTGCCCGTGATCTGTTGCGCGAACAGTTCGGCGATCCCGAACCCTTCGTCGCACTCAAGACCCTGACCGACAGCTTCGCCGAATATCCTGATGCCAACGCCCTGCTCTACAGCGAGTTCGCCCTGACCAGCCGACTGCATCATGCCAACGTCATTCAGGTCTACGGCTTTGATGTCGACAGTGACTGTCAACGCGCGTTTATTACCATGGAACTGCTCAAGGGGCCAACCCTGGACCAGTTGATCGAAGCCCACCCGGCCGGCATGGACTGGGAGCAGTTGCGCGGTATCGCCATTCCCTTGCTCCAGGCCCTGAGCTACTCGCACCAGCGCGGCGTACTGCATGGTGATCTCAAGCCCAGTAACGTGATGCTCACCGACGACGGCGTACGGCTGTTCGATTACGGCCTGGGCCAGGCCCGTCAAGGGCTGTTGCCCGGCCTGCCACGCCTGAGCCGAGCCCGCATCGCCGCCTGGACCCCACGTTATGCAGCGCTGGAGTTGCTCAACGGAGAAACGCTCGGTAGCCCCGCTGATGTCTATGCTGTGGCCTGCATTCTTTACGAACTGTGCAGCGGCCACCACCCATTCAGTCGGCTGACCGCACGCCAGGCCAAGGCCATGGAACAGGACAAAACCCTGGAACGCCCGCCCAACCTGCCCAGCCATTGCTGGCCCGCCCTGCGCAGTGCATTGGCTTTCGAGCAACAGCAGCGCATCGACTGCCAGACGCTACTGACAGCCTTCAGCGCCCCGCGCCCAACTGTCCTTCGCCGTTTGTTCCGTGTGCTCGGCCGAAGCTGAGCACAGGTCGCGGTTTATCGGTATTCACAGGCCCGGGTTCTGCTACAATGCCGCCCCTGATCAAAACCTGACCAGTTGCCATGAGCCTACAGCCCCCCACACTACACCGCCCCGGCCCATCCAGACGCTTCTGCGTTGCGCCGATGATGGACTGGACTGATCGTCACTGCCGCTTCTTTCTGCGCCTGATCAGCCGCCAGGCACTGCTGTACAGCGAAATGGTCACCACTGGTGCGGTTATTCATGGTGATCGCACACGTTTTCTCGGCCACAGCCCGCAGGAGCAGCCTCTGGCATTGCAACTGGGCGGCAGCAATCCGGCCGAGCTGGCCACCTGTGCAGCCCTGGCCGAACAGGCCGGGTATGCCGAGGTCAACCTGAATGTAGGCTGTCCCAGCGACCGGGTTCAGAACAACATGATCGGCGCCTGTCTGATGGGCCACCCGGCCCTGGTGGCCGATTGCGTCAAGGCCATGCTCGAGGCCTGCAGCATACCGGTCACAGTCAAGCACCGCATCGGCATCAACGGTCGCGACAGCTACGACGAGCTATGTGATTTCGTCGGCCAGGTGCATGAAGCCGGTTGCGACACCTTCATCGTGCATGCCCGTATCGCCATTCTTGAAGGCCTGTCACCCAAGGAAAACCGCGAGATTCCACCGCTGCGCTACGAGGTGGTCAGACAATTGAAGGCTGACTTCCCACAGCTGGAAATTATCCTCAATGGCGGGCTTGCCAGTCTGGATCAGATGCAGGCGCAACTGGACTGTCTGGATGGCGTCATGGTGGGCCGTGAGGCTTACCACAACCCCTACCTGCTGGCCGAGGTCGACCGCCGTTTCTATGCCGACGAGCAACCGGTCCGGAGCCGGATTGAGGTGCTGGAGGCGCTACGTCCCTACATCGTCGCCCACTTGGAACAGGGCGGCCTGATGAACCATGTCACCCGCCACATTCTCGGGCTGTTCCAGGGCCTACCCGGCGCACGTCACTTCCGCCGCCAACTGAGCAGTGAAATCCACCGCTGTGAAGATCCTCTGGCGCTTTATGACGAGCTGCTGAGCGACATGACTCGGCGGATGCAGCCACGGGATTGCCCGGTGTAACAGGCTTGCGGTAAGGTCAACCAAGGACTTCAGGAATCTCTAAAAAACGTAGGCGAGGCCGGCAAGACAAGGCAAAAACAGCCGAAAAAGCGCAGTTTACGTGGTGTAAATGAGCATTTTGAGGCTGTTTTTAACGCCGTATTGCCAACGCAGGTAGTTTTTCAGAGGTTCCTTCACGCTTTCGTTCAGGACCTACCATGACCAGCAAACTCGACAGCCTCAAGCAACACACCATCATCGTCGCCGATACCGGCGACATTCAGGCCATTCGTGCCCTGCAGCCGGTCGATGCGACGACCAACCCGTCCCTGCTGCTCAAGGCCGCCGAGCAACCGGAGTACCGCGCTCTGCTCGACCAAGCCCTGCGCCAGGCCGCCGGCAGTCTCGACCCGATCAGCGAAGCCTGTGACCGGTTTGCCATTGCCCTGGGCAGTGAAATCGTCAAACTGGTGCCCGGGCGCGTCTCTACCGAGGTCGATGCGCGCCTGTCGTTTGACCGCGACGCCACCATTGCCAAGGCCCACCGGCTGATTGAAGGCTATGAAGAGCTCGGAATCACCCGCGACCGGGTGCTGATCAAGATCGCCGCTACCTGGGAAGGCATCCAGGCGGCTGCGGCGCTGGAGCGCGAAGGCATTCAGTGCAACCTGACTCTGCTGTTCTCCTTCGCCCAGGCCCAGGCCTGTGCCGATGCAGGGGTCTTTCTGATCTCCCCGTTCGTTGGGCGGATCTACGACTGGTACAAGCGTCAGGAAGGTCGGGATTTCAGCGGTCTGGACGACCCAGGAGTGCAATCAGTTGCGCGGATTTTCCGCTACTACAAGGAACATCTGTACGCCACCGTGGTGATGGGCGCCAGCTTCCGCAATATTGGCCAGATCGAAGCCCTGACCGGATGCGACCGGCTGACCATCAGCCCCGCCCTGCTCCAGCAACTGGCCGGCGAACCCGGTGAACTGGAGCTGTCCCCTGCGCTAAGGGGTACGGCCGACTCGCGAACAGTGCTGGACGAACGGGCATTCCGCTGGAGCCATAACGAAGATGCCATGGCCACCGAAAAGCTGGCCGAAGGCATCCGCGCTTTCGCAGCCGACCAGCTCAAACTGGAACGCCTTCTGGCTGCCCGGGCCGCCTCAGCAGCCTGAGCCCAAACTCGGGACAGCAGACCAGGGCCTCGGATCGGGGCCCATCCAAAAAAGGGCGGAACGGGGTTGCCAGTCAGCGATGCTGCTGGTCTGACTCGAGCGCACTAACCAGATCACGAAACGCATCGCGGTTATGCGCATTCAGGCTCATCAGGATCCGATGAGCCTCGAGCACCTTGGCCTTGACCATCTCTTCAGACAAGGTTTGCCCCGGCAGGTCCTGCAGTTCGGTCTCACTCGGTGTCGCTTCCGAGACGATATTGAATACCTGATCAAACCCCATGCTTTGCAACAGGCGATTCATGTCGTCGTGATTGGAGACCAGCGTCGGCAGGAAACCAACCTTCTCTTTCGACAGAATCGACAGCTTGGCCAGCAATCCTAGTGAGGTACTGTCGATGCCCTCGGTTTCAGTCAGATCAATCACGATCGACTGAAAGTTCAGAGCGCAAAAAATCTTTTCAATATAGGCATCCAGCGCCGCGCACAGAGTCAGGCGCACATCCCCGATAAACTTGAGGACAAAGGCACCCTCACATTCGGCGAACTGGATCTTGCCGGTGGTCATCATCAGGGATTCCTGCTCAACAGCAACACAGATATATCGTCCGGCATGGCCGTTTTACGGTCCATGCCCAGCAGTTTCAGCAGATTCTGCATTCCGCCGTCAGCCTGCTCCATCAATTCCGGCAGCCGCGCTTCCTTCTCCCTCAGAGTAGTACCCTCGATACAGTCGAGCACCCCATCCGAGCACAGCATCAGGGTGAAACACTCCGGCAGCTTGAGTTCATGATCCTCATACTCAGCATCCTCGAACAAACCGACCGGGCGGCCCTTGCCGGGCAGGTAGCTGGCCTTTCCTTCACTATAGAGCACCGGCAAAGGCAGATGCCCGCCGATACTGTAAGTCAATGTTCCGCTGGTTTCGTCGATCACACCGCCCAGCATGGTCACATGCTTGCCCAGCTTGCAACTGATCAGACTACGGTTGATGTGACCCAGCACATCCGAAGGCTTGAAGTGAATAGGTCCTTCACTTTCCTGCCGGCGCTGCTCATAAAGTAGCCGCGTGCTCATGAACTTGAGCAACACAGTCACAAACGCCGAGGATGAGCCATGACCGGACACATCGGCCAGATAGAACGCCACCTGAGTGTCAGACACGCGGAAGTAGTCAACAAAATCCCCTGAAAGGTACAGGGACGGAAAAATGCGGTGTTCGCACAGATAGGCGCCACTTTGCCAGGGGCTTGGTGGCAGCATGTTGAGCTGCACCTGATGGCCTGCCGCCTGATCATCCTTGAGCACTTTCAGGTGGTTTTCCAGTTCACGGTTGGCCTGCTCAAGGCGCTCGCGGATGCGCTGGTTCTCCAACCGCAAACGGGCCCGGTCGAGCGAGCGGCGTACCGCGTGCTCAAGCACTCGCATATCTTTGAGGGGTTTGATCAGGTAATCACTCGCACCTACTCGCAGCGCTTCGACCACATCGGTCATGACGCTGTCGGCGGAGATGACGATGACCGGGGTTTCCGGTGCTCTGTCAGTGATCTGCCGGACCAGCTCGAAGCCACTGATATCGGACATGTGCAGATCGCACAATACCAGTTCGGGTCGTTGGCTAGTGAACAGGTCGAGCCCTTGCTGGGCGTTGCCTGCCTGGAGCACATCGAAACCGCATGTTTCCAGATGTTTGCCGATGTTCTGACGCACGGAATCGTCATCATCGATTACCAGCAATGTCGTGCCAGGAAGCTGCATAGAGTCCCTACGCCAATGCCCCGAAACCGTCAGGTTGCGGGGCCACAGGGGTATTTATCTGTCTGATCAGGGTAACCTGACGCTTTCAAGGGGCAAACACTACTCTTATCCGCCGTCCCAGGCAACCTTTGCCGTACCGAACTCCTTGTCCGCCAGCCCCGGGCCGACTAGGATGACGAAAAAACCGCTCAATCGGCCAAGGAGCTGCCATGTCGTTTCACGACCAGCACTACAGTGAAAAGCGTGATTTCATTCGCATGCAAATCGAAAGCGAAGGGCAACTGACCCTGACCGATAGTGGCGAAAGCTTTCATGTTCACTGTCAGGACCTGTCCAGCCAGGGAGCACAGGTGATCTTGCCCCGAGCGGTGGCCGAAGGGGTTGCCGTGCGTTTCAGCCTGGCCTCGCCAACCCCTGGGCTCCCCGGACTCGAGGCTCTGGGGCGGGTGGTCCGCTGCAGTGCCGATGAAGCCCAGGGGTTTCGGGTAGGTATTCAGTTCGACAGTGTCGGCTAGGAAACCTCAGAAGTCGTCGTCAACCATTCCGTCGCGTACCTTGAACTCGCGATTCTGCAGATAGGCATTGCGAATGAAGGTATAGCGATCACCCCGGATCAGCCGCTCCTGACCAAGTAAGGCAGCGCGGGTATCGACCATTTCGGTGGCCATCGTACTGTTACGCGTGCGGATATGATCCAGGTGGTTGTAATAGTTGTAGCCTGAGTAGGCTTCCACACCACGGGCAGGAGCGTCACGCAGTGTGCTCGGGCCCAGGAACGGCAGCATGACGTACGGCCCGCTGTTCACCCCCCAAACCCCGAGCGTCTGGCCGAAATCTTCGTCATTGCGCTGCAACCCCATACGGGTAGCGACATCGAACACCCCGACCACCCCCAGGGTGGTATTGAGCAGAAAGCGCGCGGTGTCTACCCCGGCGTCATGGAACTTGCCCTGCAGCAGGTTGTTGACCAGGTTCTTCGGCTCACCCAGGTTGTTGAAGACATTGCTGACCCCGTCATTCAGCGGCTTAGGCATCAGTCGGTCATAGGTCCGGGCTACCGGGCGCAGGGTGTAAGTGTCCAGCGTGTCATTGAAACGAAAGACGGCCCGGTTAACCGGCTCCCAAGGGTCGGGATTGCGGTATTCAGCCTCATCGTCGTAATCATAATCGGCCCAAGCCGGAGTCAGCCCCAGCCAACTCAATGCGGCCACCAGTACGGAGCCAACCGACAACTTGTTCAGGTTCATGGAGTTGCTCTCCCTTTTCGACTCATCACGCGAAGCGGAATCCTTGGCACCGCCCCGAAAAACGCGCAGTTTAATCCAAACCGGCACACAACTCAGTGTTTTTCGTGCTAAACCGCATCGTTAAAGCGCATCTTGATGTTGCTACAGCCCCCGCCCACCGTAGCACTGAAGTCTCAGACCTGACATCCGCTTGTCATCTCTCTGTCATGGGATCAGGCGATCATGACCGGTGCCCACAGCCGACACAGGATCCCCATCATGCTCTCTTCTCCAATTCAGGCCCTGGTTTTCGAGTATGCGGGCACACTGATCGAAAGCCGCTGCACTGAGCACCCCGAGTTGCTGCCGGGGCACCAAGCGCTGGAAAACTGCCTGGCCCGCCGAGGCATTCCCGTGGCGGTCCTGTTCGACGATGAACTCCCCGCCACCGCACGCCTGCTCCCGGAAACCTGGCTGTGCCTGCCCGCACAACCACAGCGGCGCTTCCCCGCGCCTGACCCACTGCTGAAGGCAGCCACGCACCTGGCAGTCGACCAATTGCGTCGAGGAGTTCTGGTCAGCGGGACCGTGGCTGGTGTGCAGGCCGGGCTGAATGCCGGCTGGTGGACGATCGGTACGGCCATGAGCGGTCCGCTGCCAAGTGTCGGGCTGAATCTGTGGCGCGACATGGAGCCGGCGGACCAGGACCGGGTCCGCATGCAGGCCACCCTGGGACTGATGAATGCCGGCGCCCACTATGTGATAGACACCATTGCCGATCTGAACGAATGCCTGCTCGACATCCAGACCAGGCTGGAACGCAACGAGCGCCCCTGACGCAATCGCCCAAGCCGGGTTATAGTTGGGGTAAAGGTAAACCCCAAGGAGTTGTTTCGCTATGCCCACCAAGCGCCTGAAATCCCAACTCGAGTCACTGCAGCAGACCCTCAACCAGGCCGACGGACCGCTATCCGAGGAAGAACGCGAGGCGCTGCAGACGCTGGCGGACAACATCGAAGCCAAGCTGACCCTGATGGAGGCCGAAGAGGCTATGACCGAGGCCGACCCCACCCTGGTGGATGGCGTCAACCTGCTGATCGAGCGCCTTGAAGCTCGTCATCCGACACTGGTCGGCACTCTGCGCAGCGTAGCGCAGAGCCTATCAGACATGGGGATCTGACGTTAGACGTTACTGGCGCGCCAGGCGCCAGTTCTCAGGCAAGCCCGCCTGGGTCGAGCGATAGGGGTTGATATCCAGCCCGCCACGACGCACATAGCGTGCGTAGACTGTCAGTTGTGAACGCTCCCCCAACAGCCGACGCAGATCGACGAAGATCCGCTCCACACACTGCTCGTGGAAGTCCGAGTGCTGGCGGAACGAAACCAGGTATCGCAGTAACGCAGCGCGATCGAGTGCCCGACCGCTGTAACTGATCAGGACCGAGCCCCAGTCAGGCTGCCCGGTGACCGGGCAGTTGGACTTGAGCAGATGGCTGTGCAGGGTCTCACTGACCTCCCCCGCAGTTCCGGCCAACGCCAGCAGTCCGGCGTCGTAGTCGTAGCGATCAATAGTCACATCCAGTTCATCCAGACACTCGCCAGGCATCTGGAACAGTCCGAACTGGTTAAGCTGGTTCATCCCCATCAGGCGCACCATGACCGGCCCCTGAGCGGCCACCGACAGGTCCGACTCCAGGGTCCGCAACACCTCCCCCCTATCACTGAACACCGTCTGATTGAAGGAGTTCAGATACAGCTTGAATGACTTGGATTCAACGATCCGCGCCGCCTTCACTGGAAACACGAACTCGGCGGCAGCTACCTCGGGCTTGCCGGATGGATTCAACCAGGACAACTCGTAACAGTTCCAGACATCGGCACCATGAAAGGGCAATGCATCGGCGCGCAGCCCCAACTCTTCCCATTTCGGTGCCCGGGGAATGGGGAACAACAGCGAGGGGGTGTAGACACTGACATAGGCGCTGGATTTGCCCAGCGGCGACTGTTCAGCCGGGTGCTGCTTCATGCTGAAGACTCTCTCGTTGCATTGTCGGGCGGCTCTGGACAGGCCAGCCCGACGCGTGGATCAGACGGGATTACTGGCGCAGGCCGGTGCCACGCACCAGCAACCAGTAACTGTAGCCATACAGGATAACGGTAAACAGTGCCATCAATGCCAGGGCCGTGCCAATACCTATATCCGAAACGCCCAAAATGCCATAGCGAAACGCATTGACCATATGCAGAATCGGATTGATCAGCGAGACCTTCTGCCAGAACTCCGGCAACAGATGAATGGAGTAAAACACCCCTCCCAGATAGGTCAGCGGTGTCAGCACAAAAGTCGGGATGATCGAAATATCATCAAAGGTGCGGGCAAATACCGCATTGATGAAACCGCCCAGAGAAAACACCAGCGAGGTGAAAAACACCACCGCGATGGTCAGCCACACATGCTCGACCTGCAGACGGGTGAAGAACAGCGACATCAGGGTCACGATCAGCCCCACCGCCAGCCCCCGAGCCACGCCACCCAGGGTATAACCCAGCAGGATCACATGCGGCGAGACCGGCGCCACCATCAACTCCTCGATCGAGCGCTGAAACTTAGTGCTAAAGAAGCTCGACACCACGTTGGAGTAGCTGTTGGTGATCACCGACATCATGATCAGCCCGGGCACGATGTAGTCGATATAACGCAAACCACCCATCTCACCGATACGACTACCGATCAGGTTGCCGAAAATCACGAAATACAGCGCCATAGTGATGGCCGGCGGCAGCAGGGTCTGAGGCCAGATGCGGGTAAAACGGCGAATTTCCTTGGTCAGGATGGTACCCAAGGCAATCCAGCTAGTGTGCCAATGCTGCATCAGGCGGCTCCTTTCTCGGCGTTTTCATCCACCAGAGTCAGGAACAATTCCTCCAGGCGGTTGCTCTTGTTGCGCAGGCTGAGTACTTCGATACCCGCCGAGGCCAAGGCGGCAAACAGCGCATTCATGCCCTGAGACTTGTCGACCTGAACCTCCAGCGTGTGCTCATCGACCAGCAGGCATGGGTAATCGCTCAGCACCGGAGCGACGCTCAGCGTCTCGCGCACATCAAGCAGGAAGGTCTCTACATGCAGCTCCTTGAGCAGCCGACGCATGCTGGTGTTGTGAATGATCCGGCCACGGTCGATGATCGCGATATGCCGACACAACTGCTCGGCCTCCTCAAGGTAGTGGGTGGTCAGCACAATGGTCACACCCTGAGCGTTGATGTCCTGCAGAAACTGCCACATCGAACGTCGAATCTCGATATCCACCCCGGCGGTCGGCTCATCCAGAATCAGCAGCCGGGGCTCATGAATCAGGGCCCGGGCGATCATCAGCCGGCGCTTCATCCCCCCCGACAGCATCCGCGAAGGCACATCGCGCTTGTCCCACAGGTTCAGGCGCTTGAGGTAGTCCTCCGCGCGCTCGCGGGCCTGACCCAGCGGGATTCCGTAGTAACCGGCCTGATTGACCAGGATATCCATGACCTTTTCAAACTGGCTGAAGTTGAATTCCTGAGGAACCACGCCGATGCAGCGCTTGGCGGCCATCAGATCGGTATCGATATCGTGACCGAAAATCTCGACCTTGCCGGCGCTCTTGTTCACCAGTGACGAGAGAATACCGATGGTGGTTGATTTGCCGGCGCCATTGGGGCCCAGCAGCGCAAAAAAATCCCCCTCACGCACCTCCAGATCAATCCCCTGGAGTGCCTGGTGACCATTAGCGTAGGTCTTCTCCAGCCCGCGAATGCTGATAGCTGCGGTCATGTGCTGATTCCTGCCAGTGTCTAGACGAATCGCACACTATGGGGGCAGGAACAGGAAAATCAACCCTGCCCTACATGGGGTCTCTGCCGTGCGGCGATTACAAAAGTTCTACAAATGTGACCGGCCGGTCGATTGTGGGGCGCCCCCGCGCCACCTTATGCTCGATGCACTAGACAACAACAATTCCCCCAGCGGAGACACCCCCATGGCACTCGTGCCCGATACCCCGGCCACGGTCAACGATGACCCGGCCAGTCGCATTACTCCGGCCTATCGTCGCTACGCCCTGATCATTCTGGTCCTGGCCTACACTTCCAGCCATGTCGACCGCAATATCGTCGGCATTCTGATCGAACCACTCAAGGCCGACCTGCTCCTGTCAGACACCCAGCTCGGTTTTCTGTCCGGCATTGCCTTTGCCTTGTTCTACGCCACACTCGGCATTCCGATCGCCATCTGGGCCGACCGCTCCAACCGACGCAACATCATTGCCTGGTCCATCGCCATCTGGAGCGCCATGACCGCACTCTGCGGACTGGCCCAGAACTTCTGGCAACTGGCTGCAGCCCGGATTGGGGTCGGGATTGGCGAGGCTGGCTCCAGTCCGCCATCACACTCGATGATTTCCGACCTGTATCCCAAAGAACAGCGCTCCAGCGCCATGTCGATCTACGCCCTGGGTGTTTACTTCGGCATCATGATTGGCTTCATGGTCGGTGGCTTCGTCGCTGAATGGTGGGGCTGGCGAGCAGCCTTCTTCGTCGTCGGACTACCCGGCCTGCTGATTGCCCTGCTGGTGCGCTACACCCTGATCGAACCACCGCGCGGCCATGCCGACGGTGTCAAACCAGCTGCTCTGGGCAAGGTCAATGTTCGCGCCGGGTTTGCCTCACTGTGGCAGGTGCGCACTACCCGGCACGTCGTGATCGGCGTGACTCTTACTGCACTGGTCGGTTATGGCAGCATCGTCTGGGGGCCGGCCTTTCTGATTCGCAGCCACGGCCTTACCCCCGGCCAGGTAGGCCTGTTTCTCGGTCCGGTCATGGGCATCGTCGGCGGCCTGGGTGCCTTCATCGGCGGCCTTCTGGCCGACCGTCTGGCGGCCCGCAACCAGAGCTGGAACGCCTGGATCGTCGGTCTGGCCAAAATCCTGGCCATCCCCTTCATCGTGGCTTTCTATCTGGTCGACAGCACCTTCTGGGCATTGGTGATCTATATGCCGGCCGCATTCCTCGGCGCCTTCTACCTAGGCCCCAGCTTCGCCATGATCCAGAGCCTGACCCCGCTGCGCAGCCGGGCCCTGGCATCGGCCATCATGCTGTTCATCCTGAACCTGGTCGGCCTCGGCTTTGGTCCGCAACTGATCGGCATAGCCAGTGACCTGATGCGCACCCTGTTTGAAAACGACAGTCTGCGTTATGCCCTGCTCGGTGCCGCCTTCATCAACATCTGGGCATCTTTCCACTACTATCTGGCCGGCCGCACCCTGCCTGCCGATCTCAGCCGCGTAGAGCATTGAAAGCTCTTGTTGGCGGGCGTTCCAACGCCCGCCAACACCCTGCAACAGCCTTCCTTTCGATATCACCCGGCAAACCGGCTATGCTGAGTTCTGGCATAGGCAACTGGAAAGGAGCGCTAAATGTTGACCCTGCTATGGCTGATCGGCCTGGTACTCTGGATCGCTGCATTGGCTTATATGCGCAGCGGCCTGCTCAATGGCTGCATCGCCACCGCGGCATATCTGCTGATAATGACCGTTTTCGGACCTGTCCACTGGCTGCTGGACCTGCTGCTCTGGGCCGCCTTCCTGGGTATCGCCATCCCTCTGAACATGACAGACTGGCGCCGCACCAGCATCAGCACGCCACTGTTCAACTGGTTTCGCAAGGTACTCCCACCGTTATCCGACACCGAGCGTGAAGCACTCGACGCAGGGACCGTCTGGTGGGACGGCGAGCTATTCAGCGGCAAGCCGGATTGGAACAAGCTGCATAACTTCCCCAAACCGACCCTGAGCGACGAGGAAAAAGCCTTCCTTGACGGCCCGGTGGAAGAACTTTGCCGCATGACCGACGAATGGGACATCACCACCCATCGTCAGGACCTGCCCCCGACAATCTGGGACTTCATCAAAAGCAACGGCTTTTTCGGCCTGATCATTCCCAAACAGTACGGCGGCAAAGGTTTTTCCGCCTACGCCCACTCCCAAATAGCCATGAAGCTGGCCAGCCGCAGCGGCGATCTGGGCAGCACCGTCATGGTGCCAAACTCGCTGGGGCCGGCCGAACTGCTTATGCACTACGGCACCGATGCCCAAAAGGACCACTACCTGCCGCGCCTGGCCAGTGGCGAAGATATTCCCTGCTTTGCCCTCACCTCGCCCGAGGCCGGCTCAGATGCCGGCTCGATGCCGGATAAGGGCATCGTCTGCAAGGGCCAGTGGCAAGGCCAGGAAGTACTGGGGCTCAGACTCACCTGGGAGAAGCGCTACATCACCCTGGGCCCGGTCGCCACCCTGCTCGGCCTGGCCTTCAAGGTCTACGACCCTGATCAATTACTTGGCGAACAACATGAACTTGGCATAACCCTGGCCCTGATCCCAACCGACACCCCCGGCGTCGAGATCGGCCGCCGCCACTTCCCGCTCAACGCTGCCTTCATGAACGGCCCGAACTCCGGCAAGGACGTATTCATTCCCATGGACTACCTGATCGGTGGGCAGGGCATGATCGGCCAAGGCTGGAAAATGCTGATGAACTGTCTGTCGGTCGGTCGCTCTATTTCACTACCGGCCGGCAGTACCGGTGCCGCCAAGATGGCCAGCATGACCACCGGCGCCTATGCCCGGATCCGCCGCCAGTTCAACCTGCCGATTGGCGAGTTCGAAGGCATCCAGGAAGCTCTTGCCCGGATCGGCGGCAACACCTATGTAATGGATGCCGCCCGCACCATGACCGTTGGCGCAGTCGATCTCGGCGAGAAGCCCTCGGTTCTCTCGGCGGTCGTCAAATACCACCTGACCGAACGTATGCGCCAATGCCTCAACGACGCCATGGATGTACACGGCGGCAAAGGCATCTGTATGGGACCGAAGAACTATCTGGGTCGCGGCTATCAGTCAGTGCCGATTTCCATTACTGTCGAAGGCGCCAATATCCTGACCCGCAACATGATGATCTTTGGTCAAGGCGCGATCCGCTGCCACCCCTTCGTGCTCAAGGAGATGGCCGCCACCCAGGAAAGCGACCAGCACAAAGCCATAGAGCGCTTCGATAGCCTGCTGTTCGAACATATCGGCTTTGCCTTGGGCAATGCGGCAGGCAGCTTGCTACTGGGCCTGAGCGGCGGACGTATCGGGAAAGCCCCCGGCAACACCGAAACCCGCCCCTACTACCGCCAGCTCAACCGTCTGGCGGCGGCCTTCGCAACCCTGACCGACATCAGCATGCTGATGCTCGGCGGTGAACTCAAACGTCGTGAACGTCTGTCCGCCCGCCTCGGCGACGTACTCAGCAATCTCTACCTGGCCAGTGCCACCCTCAAGCACTATCAGGATCAGGGCTCGCCGGAAGAGGACCTGCCCTTTGTACAGTGGGGTGTTGAAGACCTGCTGGCCAAGACCGAGCAGGCCATGCATGAAATTCTGCTCAACTTCCCCGACCGCCGCCTGGGCATCGCCCTGCGGGCCATTATCTTCCCGCTCGGACGCCGGCTCAAACCACCGGCCGACAAGACCGGAGCCGAAGTCGCTCGCCGGCTAATGACCCCAGGCGCCGCCCGCGACCGGTTACTGGCCGGCTGTTATCGCAGCAATGATCCAGAAGACGTCACCGGGCTGCTCAACTACACCCTGGAAAAGGTCATCGCGGCCGACCCGCTGGAAACCAAACTGGCCCGGGCCGTGGCCAACGGCGATATTCCTGCAGGTGACGCCGAGGCTCAGCTTGATGCAGCCGTCACCAGCGGCCTTTTCAGTGCCGAAGAGGCTGACCTGATGCGTATCGCTCGCGATGCGCGGCGCGCGGTAATCGAGGTTGATGACTTCACCAAGGAAGAAATGAGCCCTGTTAAACCCAAGCCCCGCAAGAGCAAGACTCAAGCTACCACTGAGTAACTCAGTGTCAGCTCACTGGACCGCCGAGTGCAGTATTTTGCTACACTCGCGCGGTTCAAGCCTGTCTGGAGTCCCCGATGTCTACCCCATTGAGCTACCACACCTACCATCTGGCCCTGCTGCACAGCCTATACGATACCCTGCGTGCGCAAGCGGTGCTGATGGAACAGGTTCCCGAGGAAAGCAACCTGCTGTTTCTCGAGCGCTTCGCTGAGCTGGTAGACGCCATGGAACGCCAGGAGCACGATAGCCAGTACCTGGGCCAGGAACTGCTTTGCCAGATCATCAGCCGCTACCCGCAGATTGCCCACCTGATCCCCCGCGACCTGCTGTGGTACTTCGGTGGCGACTGTCTGCATTTCATGCCCGACGAGGAAATTGCCCAGTATCAGCTTCTCGACGAACACCGAGCGGAGGCCGAAGCCCGCGGCGAAACCTTCGACTGGGCCCAGGCCAAACAACTGCTGCAAAGCTGAATCCACGCGCGAGAGGGACTCGCGACTCTCAAGTCCGCGGCTTCCACTCATCAATCAGGCGTAGCTCCCGGCGGGCGTGACTTGCCACTGCAACGGCGATCAGCCCACCCATCACCGACACATGCTCAAGGGCAAAGCCCAGAAACGGTGGACTATCAGGATCGTCAGCAGTAAAAAAACCTGACAAAGCCGCAGCAGCCAGAGTATTTAAACGGTTGCCAAACCTGGCGCGACGCACTACAAAACCTCAAGCAAACTTGAGGTCAATAACCAGTAATGAGAAAAAATACGCCCGACTCCACACGCCTGCTAAGCATCGGCGAACTGGCCAAACGTAGCGGGGTCGCCATTTCGACACTGCACTTCTATGAATCCAAAGGACTGATCAAAAGTCTGCGCACAGCCGGTAACCAGCGCCGGTTCCAGGCCGTCGTACTCCGGCATATCGCGATCATCAAGGTGGCCCAACGCACCGGCATCTCCCTGGAAGAAATCAAAACAGCCTTTGCCAACTACACAGCAGGCAACAAACTGGACGCAGAGCAATGGCGCAAACTTTCTTCAGACTGGAGAGCCAACCTCAACGAGCGAATCCAGAAACTGACCCGTCTTCGTGATGAACTCGATAGCTGCATAGGTTGTGGCTGCTTGTCACTGGCTGACTGCCCGCTACGCAATCCTGATGACGTACTTGCCGAGCAGGGTTCCGGCCCCAGGATTCTGGAGCGCCCCAGCGACGAATCGCAATCATGACCCAGGCAGCCCGGCCGAAAAACAGACACAAAAAAGCCGCCTGAAAGGCGGCTTTTTTGATAATTTGGAGCGGGAAACGAGACTCGAACTCGCGACCCCGACCTTGGCAAGGTCGTGCTCTACCAACTGAGCTATTCCCGCAAATCTGACGCCGAAGTGGCGTCCCCTAGGGGACTCGAACCCCTGTTACCGCCGTGAAAGGGCGGTGTCCTAGGCCACTAGACGAAGGGGACACATATCCGGTCTTCACCTGCCAAAGCCTTGACTTTGACTACTTGCTGCTTCCGCGTTGCCGTGTTCGCTGCAAGTGGCGCGCATTTTATGCACCCCCTCCAACACCGTCAACCCCTCAACTCAATATTTTTTCAGGTTTTTTTCCAACCCCTGATTTTTCGGGGAATTGCGTCCCGACGCAAAAGGCACTTGCATGTCAGAGTATTAAGTTGGAAGCTTGCCATAAGCTCCAAGCGACATAAGAGAGATAAACCGTGTCCCCATTACTGATTGGTGCATTGGTCATAGGTGGTCTGCTGATTCTGATCAGCATCGGCTTCATCAATCACAGTCTGGAACGTGCCCGGCTTGAACGCGCGCGCCAGGTAGCCGACCTCAATGCCCGACTCAACGTTTGCGATACCGTCAGCATACAGTTGCCGGGGCAGTTCATGAGTCCCGAACTGAAAAGTCTGCTGCTGCGTCTGGAAGTTCAGTTGCTCGAGCAACTGGTCAAGGTTGACCGTAAAAACGACAGCCCTGGCAAACGCCTGGACAGTGCCCGCCAACAATTGAGCAGCGCAGAGCCGGAAGTCAACAACCCTCCGCTTAAGGTCACCAGCGAAGCCCAGGCCAAAGACGTGCGCCTGATGCTTGAAAACCTGCACAAACTATTGACCCAGGCCCACAAGGACGGGCTGATCGACAAGCCCGCCCTGCAACGCTGGTCCGCCCAGATCCGCCAGTTCCTGATCAATACCGCCTTGGAACTGTTCCAGAGCCTGGCCGAGCAGGCCATGCGCCAGGGCAAGCCACGCCTGGCGAAACTGCAGTACGAGCGTGCCATCAGTTACCTGCAAAAGCACAACAATCCCGCCTACACCGAACATTTGCAGCGACTCAAACACCAGCATCAACAGGCTGAGCAACTGGCAGCCCAGCATGAGCACACCAGCAGTGATGACAATACCGAGCTGGCTGCCGGCCTTAAGGCAATGGAAGAAAGCGACGAAGCCTGGAAGAAAAAGGCCGTTTACGACGACTGACTAAGAAAGCAGCGATTAATTGCACACAATCTGAGTAGCCCTATTGTCGCTGACCTGTTATGGACCGTTAGATGCCAGGGATGGCATCTACGAGCCTACATGGATGTATTCACGGCGTGTCCAGAACAGGTCAGCGACAATTGGGCCAACACTGAAACTGATTTAATCGCTACTTCCCTAACCCGTATTGGAACCCGCACATATGCCCCTGACACTCTACGGTGCCATCCTCTCCCCGTTTGTCCGCAAAGTCCGCATCGTACTGGCCGAACACGACATCGCCCACGAGCACGTCCCAGTGCCGCCCTTCCAACAACCGGACTGGTATCGGGATATCAGCCCCCTTGGCCGTATCCCGGCGATCCGTGACGGCGAACTGAACCTGGCCGATTCAGCCGTGATTGCCCAGTACCTGGAGGACACCTACGGCCAGACCAGCCTGTACGGCGACAACCCACAACAGGCAGCCCAGGTACGCTGGCTGGAAAAATACGCCGATTATGAACTGGCCCCCTGGGCCACCTTTGCAGTATTTCGCAACCGTATCGTCAAGCCGGTGATAGGCCAGCACTGTGATGAGACCCAGGTCCGTGAGGCACTGGACGATCGGCTGCCGCCGCTGTTCGATTATCTGGAAGGGCTGCTCGATGGCCGCCGCTACTTTGTCGGCGAGCGCCTGACACTGGCTGATATCGCCGTAACCTGCCAGTTGATCAACCTCGCCCATGCCGGCGAGTTGATCGACGAGCTGCGCTGGCCCAACCTGTCATCCCTGCTGAGTCAGGTCAGCGCTCGCTCAACTGTCAGCGCCCTCTTGCCCGCCGAGCATCAACTGGTGGGCAAGATGAAGGAAAAGGCCTCAGGTAGCCTCACTCAGCCCCAGTAACGCCTTACCCACCCAGGCCCTGGCAAACTGGTAAGCGCAGCGCCCGTTGCGATTGCCACGCGCCAGGGCCCAGCGCAGCGCCTCCTGCTGCAAGTCTTCGGACCAGCTCCAGTTCAGCCCATACTGTCTACTCAACTGCGTCAACCAATGGCGCACCACATTCAGGTAATGTTCCTGACTGAACGGGTAGAACGAAACCCACAGCCCAAAGCGATCCGACAACGCGATCTTTTCCTCGATCGCCTCGCCCGGATGCAATTCACCATCGACCATGCTGGAACCCAGATTGTCGCTGTTGTGCTCCGGCAACAGGTGTCGGCGGTTGGAGGTGGCATAGAGCAGCAAGTTATCCGGACTGGCTTCAACACTGCCATCCAGCACGGTTTTCAAGCTCTTGTAGGCCTGATCGTCTGACTCGAAGGCCAGATCATCACAGAACAGCAGAAACCGCCACGGCTCCGTTCGAATATGCTCAACCAGGGCCGGCAGATGCAAAAGATCGGCCTTGTCGATCTCGATCAGGCGCAGCCCCTGCCCGGCATAGGCAGCCAACAGGGCCCTTACCAACGATGACTTACCAGTCCCGCGAGCGCCCCAGAGCAGGGCGTTATTGGCTGGCAGCCCGGCCACGAACTGCTCGGTATTGGCTTGCAGCAACTGTTTCTGGCGATCCACCCCAACCAGATCATCCAGCCCGGTATCCAGCTTGACCTCCAGCGCCCGCAAACGCCCGCCCTCACCTTCAGCCACCCAGCGCGCCGCCAACACCGTGTTCCAGTCCACCGCTTGCGGCTGAGACGGCATGCCCTGCTCCATACGCTCCAGAAAATCCACCACCCGTTGCATAAAGCGGGTCTGGGTGATTTCACTCATGACAGAATCTCCTAGCTAACAACTGACCAAGAATGCCATGCGCGCGCATTGGGCACCACAACACGGACTGCGATCCAAAGACAAACTAAGCTAAGCTCAACAGCATAACGACGGCAGGATGCTCCCCAAAACTGATGAACATACGCTTTACCGATCGACTCTCGTTCAAACAGGCGCGCCTGGGGGTTCTGGCCGCATTCATTCTGGGCATCCTACTGGGGCTGATTCAGGTGCTGGTGGACTACCACTCCGAGGATGCGGCCATCGACCGCGAGGTTCAGGCCCAGATCAACGTCAGCCTCGGACCCGCCTCGCGGATTGCCTACAACATTGACGCCGAACTGGCTCTGGAACTGGTCAACGGTCTGCTTCAGGCGCCACCAGTAGTGCGTGCCGAGATCATCGACAGCAACGGCGTTGCCCTGGCCAGCGTCAGTCGGCCCATGGCTTCGAGCCGTTATCGCGCGGTCAGTGACGCGCTATTCGAGCGCCGCCGCGACTACTCCCAGCCGCTGTTCGTCGAGCATGTCACCGATGAATTACTAGGCCATCTGGTCATCGAAGTCGACACCTTCCACCAAGGCGCCAGCTTCCTGCGTCGCGCCGGACTGACCATGCTGTCTGGATTCATCCTCAGTCTGGTGCTGTCACTTATCCTGATGGTGCTGTTCTACGCCATGCTGACCAAGCCGTTGGTCCGCCTGATCATCGACCTGCTGAACATGAAGGCCGAAGAAGAACGCAGCCGCCTGCCCTGCCCCGACGGCCACGAGCGCGACGAAATCGGCGCCCTGGTTGAAGTGATCAACCACCAGTTGCAGAGCATTGATGTCAGCATGCGCCAGAAACTGCGGGCCGAAGAACGCCTGCGCCAGTACCTTGAGGAGCTGGAAAGTATCGTCGAGGCCCGCACCACCGAATTACAAGAAACCAACGCCCAACTACGACTATCCAACCAGGAGCTGGAGCTGTCGCGCGAAGAAGCGCTGGATATGGCCCGGGCCCGCTCGGTGTTTCTGGCCAACATGAGCCACGAGATTCGCACACCGATCAACGGACTGCTGGGAATGATCGGCCTGACCCTGGACAGCCCGCTCAATGACGAACAACGCCAGCAACTTTCGATAGCCTACGACTCAGGCAAGGTACTGGTCGAACTGCTCAACGATATTCTCGACCTGTCCAAATTCGAGGCTGGCAAATTACAACTCGAGCATATCGCCTTCGACCTCGGGGCCCTGCTTGAGGATACCGCCAGCCTGCTGTCGCAAAACGCCGGCAAACAGGATATAGAACTGACCTGCCAGATCGACCCGCAATTGCCTGGCCAAATGTATGGCGACCCAACCCGGATTCGCCAGATCGCCAGCAACCTGCTGTCCAACGCGTTGAAGTTCACCGAAAACGGCCATGTCAGCCTTAGGTTGCGACTGGACACCAGTGACAGCCGGCAGCAGTGGGTCCATATCAGCGTGGCCGATACCGGCATCGGCATTGCCGAACATGCGCTGGACAGCATTTTCTCCCCCTTCACCCAGGCCGATGTACACATATCGCGCCGGTTCGGCGGCACAGGTCTTGGACTGGCGCTGTGCAAGAGCCTGAGCGACGCCATGGGGGGGCGACTGCAGGTCATCTCGGTCCCCGAACAGGGCAGCACCTTCACCGTCAGCCTGCCTCTGGAAACCGCCCAGAACGAGCCCAGCTACGCCTACCCCACCGCGCGCAAGGTAGTGGTCTGGAATCAGCAGGGACGCCGCCAGGGCAGCATCCTCAAAGAGCTGCTGTGTCACTGGGGCATGAACTGTGAACTGCTGACTTACACGCCCGATGATGAACCACCACAACACCCCTGCCTGCAGGCCGACGTCTGGTTGCTCGACAGCCCGATACTGGCCAGGCGCTTGGGGGAAATGAGCATCGAAATACCGCGAATGTTGATCTGCCCTTATCCGCTGCTGCTGCCCAGCGATGAAGCCAAATCGCTCAATGTGCAGCTTCAGGTCGCCAGCCCTCCTGCTCGCGCTCGCCTGGCTCGAGCCATTGACGAACTGTTCGATAACACCCGCGCAGGAGTCGAACAGGAGCGCAACCGGGCCCAAGAGACCGGCCAGCACATCCTGCTGGTGGAAGACAACATGGTTAACCAGATGGTCGCTCGCGGCATGCTGAGCCGGCTGGGTTATCAGGTCGATGTCGCTGAGCATGGCGAAGCCGCACTGAACCGTCTGGAACAGCAGGGCTATGATCTGGTACTGATGGACTGCAACATGCCGGTTCTGGATGGCTATGAAACCAGCCGCCGGATGCGTACCGACCCACGCTGGCAAAAAATCCCGGTGATCGCCCTGACCGCCAACGCCCTGCAGGAAGACCGTCAGCGCTGTGAAGCCGCCGGCATGAACGACTATCTGGCCAAACCGTTCAAACGTGAAGACCTACAGGCGTTGCTGGAGAAGTGGCTGGGGAGGCACTAGCCTCCCCAAGGATATTTTAAGGGGCCTCTGAAAACGTAGGTTCCTTAACGTTTGAGCAGCGCCTCAATATCCCCCTTAAGCTGCTCCGGCGCGGTAGTCGGCGCGTAGCGCTTGATCACCCGACCATTGGCATCGAGCAGAAACTTGGTGAAATTCCACTTGATCCGCTCACTGCCCAACAGCCCTGGTGCAGCTTTCTTCAACTGCACATACAGCGGATGGGCATTGGCGCCGTTGACTTCAACCTTGCTGAACATGGGGAAACTCACCCCATAGTTGAGTTCACAGAACTCGGCGATCTGTCCCTCATCACCCGGCTCCTGGGCGCCAAACTGGTTGCAGGGAAAACCCACCACCCGCAAGCCCTGCTCCCCATACTCCTGAGCCAAGGCCTCCAGCCCCTTGTACTGCGGCGTAAAGCCGCACTTGCTGGCGGTATTGACCACCAGATAAGCCTTGCCACCCAACTCCGCCAGGGTGATCTCACGGTTGTCGATGGTGGTACAGGGGATATGCAGCGGATTATCGTATGTTGTCATGCTGGCTCCATTGGCTCGGCTGGTTCAGGGGTGACGATTTGGGACTAACGCGGCTCAAGGCGCAATGCCACCGAATTGATACAATAGCGCAATCCGGTCGGCGGCGGACCATCGGGAAACACATGCCCCAGATGTGCGTCACAGCGCGCACAGAGCACCTCAATCCGGTGCATGCCATGACTGAAATCCTCGGCAGTGGCGATAGCCTGCTCACTCACCGGCGCGTAGTAACTAGGCCAGCCACAGCCGGCATCGAACTGGGTTTCGGTATCGAACAGCTCGGCATCGCAACAGATGCAGTGATAACGCCCTGGAACCGTATTGTGGTAATACGCCCCGGTAAACGGGCGCTCGGTCCCCTTCAACCGGCACACGTGGTACTGCGCTTCATCAAGCTGATCTCGCCAGGCCTGTTCGGACTTGGTCACTTTCTCCATACCGGTCTCCTCGGGATGTTGATAACGGGCTTTCCCAGTCAGTGTCGCACAACGTATGATGCGTGTTTTACTCCGCCGGTACAGCCCCCAGGGATCACAAGGTAAGCACCATGCAGGTTAGCAAATCAAATAAACTGGCCAACGTTTGTTATGACATTCGCGGACCGGTTCTGCGCCACGCCAAGCGCCTCGAGGAAGAAGGTCATCGGATCCTCAAACTGAACATCGGCAACCCTGCACCCTTTGGCTTCGAAGCACCGGAGGAAATCCTCCAGGACGTGATCCTCAACCTGCCTACTGCCCAGGGTTACAGCGACTCCAAAGGCCTGTTCTCGGCACGCAAGGCGGTCATGCATTACACCCAGACCAAGGGCATTCCCGGCGTCACCATCGAAGACATTTACCTGGGCAACGGTGTATCCGAACTGATCGTGATGGCCATGCAGGGGCTGCTCAACAACGGTGATGAAGTGCTGATTCCAGCCCCCGACTACCCGCTTTGGACTGCCGCCGTGAGCCTGTCCGGCGGTAAACCGGTACATTACCTATGCGACGAGCAGGCCGACTGGTATCCGGATATCGAAGATATTCGCAGCAAGATCACCCCCAACACCCGGGCCATGGTCGTAATCAACCCGAACAACCCGACCGGCGCGGTGTACTCGCGTGACATGCTCGAACAACTGGCTCAGGTAGCTCGTGAGCACAACCTGATTCTGTTCGCCGACGAAATCTACGACAAGATTCTCTACGACGGCGCTGAGCACGAATCGCTGGCCGCCGTTGCCCCGGATGTGCTGTGCCTGACCTTCAACGGACTGTCCAAGTCCTATCGGGTCGCCGGTTTCCGCTCCGGCTGGATGATCATCAGCGGCCCTAAACAGCGCGCCCAGAGCTACATCGAAGGCATCGATATCCTTGCCTCCATGCGCCTGTGTGCCAACGTACCGTCGCAGCACGCCATCCAGACCGCGCTGGGCGGCTATCAGAGCATCAACGATCTGGTATTGCCGGGTGGCCGCCTGCTGGAGCAACGTGACACCGCCTGGGAACTGCTGAACGAGATTCCCGGTGTAACCTGCACCAAGCCCAAGGGCGCCCTGTATCTGTTCCCGCGCCTGGACCCCAAGGTCTATTCGATTCACAACGATGAAAAGATGGTCCTTGATCTGCTGTTGCAGGAAAAAATCCTGGTGGTGCAAGGTACCGCCTTCAACTGGCCGTGGCCCGACCACTTCCGCATCGTCTCGCTGCCACGCAAGGACGATCTGGAAATGGCCATCGGCCGGATCGCCAACTTCCTCAAGGATTACCGGCAGTAACCGGCGCCATGGCGGACCTGCACATCGAGGACTTTTACCGCGACGTCGCCGGCATACTGCTGAGTCTGTACAGCAGTTTTCCCCGGCCGACGACGCTGTTCGTCGTCGATCTGATCGGCGAGCACGAACCGGACCCTTTCGGCGTGCCCGCCCCTCGCCACATGGCCTGTTTCAGCGCCATGCTCTGGCTCGCCGAAGAAGGCTTCCTGCGCCATACCGGCAGCATTCGCCAGGAAGGTCTGGATCAGTGCTGTCTGAGCGAACGCGGCTTTGTCCTGCTGTCTACTCCGCGCCTCGACTGGCAACAGCCTGAACTGCCTGCCAGTGTCGCCCATCAGCGCGCAACCCTGGCGCAGAAACTGCGCGAAGCACTACATAGCGGCTCATCCAGTCAACTGGCCGAAGCGGTACGCCACTGCTTCAAATCCGGCAGCGCTTACGATTTGAAATAGACTGACAATTGAAAGCCAGCAGGAATCACCCAATATAACCACACAAAGGACCATGGCTTGCCTGCGAAGGCGCTGGCCAGGCCGTAGATTTTACTTTCGATGGGAGCTACAACCGTATGATGCGCATACTTTTATTCCTGGCAACCAACCTGGCGATTGTGTTGGTAGCCAGCATTACCCTGAGCATCTTGGGGCTCGGCATCCATGATGGTCAGGGCGGAATGGACCTGACTGGCCTGCTGGTCTTCTGCGCCATCATCGGTTTTGCCGGCTCCTTTATCTCGCTGTTCCTGTCCAAATGGATGGCCAAGCGTAGCACCGGAGCCCGGGTCATCACCCAGCCACAAACCCGCCAGGAGCAGTGGCTGGTCGAGACTGTCACCGAACTGGCCCGCGAAGCCGGCATCGGCATGCCTGAAGTGGCCATTTTCCCCTCCCGCGCCGCCAACGCCTTCGCTACCGGCTGGAACCGCAACGACTCGCTGGTTGCGGTATCCGACGGTATGCTGCAACGCTTCAGTCCCAACGAAGTACGCGCGGTCATGGCCCATGAGATCGGTCACGTTGCCAATGGCGACATGGTCACCCTTAGCCTGATTCAAGGCGTGGTCAACACCTTCGTGATGTTCTTCGCCCGCATCATCGGCAACTTCGTTGACCGGGCGGTATTCAAGAACGAAAGTGGTCGTCCGGGGATCGGCTACTTCATCGCCACCATTTTTGCCGAAGTGATTCTAGGCATCCTCGCCAGCATCATCGTCATGTGGTTCTCGCGCCAGCGTGAATACCGCGCTGATGCCGCCGGTGCCCAACTGGCCGGAGCCGGCAACATGATCGCGGCGCTGGAGCGCCTGCGTGCCGAGCAGGGTATTCCGGTGGAAATGCCTGGCGAACTGACTGCCTTCGGCATCAACGCCAATCTCAAGCACGGCCTGGCTGGCTTGCTGATGAGCCACCCGCCGCTGGAGCAGCGGATTGCGGCGCTGCGGGCCGGCAACTACCGCTAAGGGAACACTGATTAAATCAGTTTCGGTGCTGACCCAATTGGCGCTGAGCTTGCGTGCAATTAATAAGCGTTCCCACGCTTCGTGTGGGAACGCTGCTCAGGCTACTCCGCCTTCCAGCTCGCTGGATACAGCATCTCTTCGCGATAGCCACTAAGCACCCGGCGCAGCCCGGTTAACTGTTGATCCAGTTCGGGGTCACCGCTATCAATCAGAAACGGCCGGCCATGCAGAGTCTTGAGCTTGGTCTTGGTCGCCACCACCAACAGATTATCGAGCCCGGCAGCACGCACCACCCGGGATGAAATCTGCTGATTCCCGCGCCCGAGGATGTGGCCCTGACCACCAATTGCGGTCACCAGAATGCGCCACTCTCCCCCCCGCTGCATCAGCTCCCAGAGCTGCGGCTCGCTGACATCGGTAGCGATCAGTCCGCCATCACAGAGCACATCCACACCCAGCAAGGTACCCTCCAGCCCCATGGTCTCGAGCAAGCCCAGCGTGGTCGAGCCCGGCCCCATGATCCAGAACCGGTCTGAGGCCTGCTCCTCCTGCAACCAGGCGCCGATATCATCGAGCACCAGGGTTTCCAGCTCGCGCCCGCCTTGCTTGACCTGCTGAACGAAGCGCCCTTCCTGGGGCACTGCCAACTCACCGTAGTGCCGGGTGCGCACACTGCCCTGGCGGAAGGCCTCCTCGTCGATATCGCGGACATCCGCCTCGGCCAGACGCACCAGATCCCCCTGCACCAGCAGACTGACCAGTTCACCCGCCGCACGCGGATTGACCGCATAAACCCCAGAGTGGATCTTGACCCCGGCAGGTACGCCCAATACCAGTTGCCCCGGACGGGCGCTGTGGCAGATATTGCGCGCCGTGCCATCGCCGCCGGCAAACAGCAGCAGATCAACCCCCTGGGCCTGGATCTGGGCGGCAATGCGCTCGGTATCCGCAGCACTGGTATGTGCTCCAGCCAGTTCACCAATCTGCTCGAAGTCGAACCCCATCTCGCCAAGCAGGTCCGCCCCCATCGGGCCGGGTGCGCTCAGAATCTGGATTCGCTCACGCAGCGGCAGCAAGGCCTCCAGAGCCACCCGCACACGGGCCTGGGCTCGAGGCTCGATACCCATAGCCAGAGCTTGTTCGGCCACGCCATCGCTCCCCTTAAGCCCCGCCTGCCCACCCAGACCCGCCAGCGGATTGATGATCAGTCCAAGTCGGAACGGTGTTTGCATTACAACCCCTGTCAGTGCCATGTGTCACAAAGTCGTCATTGTGGTGCCATATCCTGCGCCCGTAAGCACGAAAGCAGGCAACCAAGCCATGACTGAAAAGAGAGAGCATTCCGTGAACCTGAACGCCCTGCACAATATCGCCAACACCCCTGCTGCCCATCAGCCCTCGGTGCAATCGACCGGTGGCTGGCTGATTGATGAGCAGGGACGGGAAATCGCCATTACCGAGCAAATGGTTCAGCAAGCCTGCCGGGCACTTGAATGCAGCAGCATGGCCGCCCGCCAGGCTCAGATCAGACGCTGAACCCCAGTTCGCTGAACAGCCGCGCCAGCTCGGCCGACAGCCCTGCATCCGCGCTCAGGCGCAGATGGGCGCATTCGCGCCGCAGCGGATAATCCTTGCGCAGCCGGTCAAAGCCGGCGCGCAAAGCCGCATCATCCACAGCCTCGGCCAACATCCGACGAAACCGGGCATCGTCATCGCGCACATCATAGACCCAGCGCAGCGCCCGGCTCAGCATCCAGTCCGTTGGCGTTGTCGCGCTCAACTGCAACTCAGCCAACCCATCCTGCGGCGCCAGTTGCTCCAGCGACAACTCGGGATCAATACCCAGAAACCGGCAAAACGCCTGATAGATCTGCTCGGTGCCGCGCAACTTGCCATCCAGGCTGTAGCCAGCGATGTGCGGAGTGGCCAACTCACAGCGGGCCGCCAGTGAACGGGCAACCCAGGGCTCGTGCTCCCAGACATCCAGCGCCAACGCCAGATCCTGACGCTCAGTCATAACCTGTTCCAGCGCGGCATTGTCGATCACCGGGCCACGACTGCTGTTGATCAGCCAGGCGTTCGGACGCAAAGCCTGCAGCCGAGCCTGATCGAACAGATGCCAGGTCGGGTGAGCACCCTCACGACTCAGCGGCACATGCAGACTGATCACATCAGCCTGGGCGATCAGCTCATCCAGCCCGACAAAACCTGTTTCGCCCCGCGCCGCCCGAGGTGGATCACACAGCAGGCATTCAACACCCAGCGTGGCCAAAACCCGGACCAAGCGGGTACCGACCTCCCCCACCCCGACAATCCCGACTCGCTGCTGGCGCCAGTCGGTAGCGCGGCGCTCGGCCAGCGTCAGCAGGCAACTGAGCACATACTCCACCACCCCCCGGGCATTGCAACCCGGCGCACTGGCCAGGCTGACTCCGGACCCGCGCAAACCATCAAGATCCAGGTGGTCGGTGCCTATGGTGCAAGTGCCAACAAACCGTACCGGCGTATCCCTGAGCAGCGCCTGATCGACCCGGGTCACCGAGCGCACCAACAGTGCATCAGCCTGACGCAAGGCAGCACGATCTATGGCCCGACCAGGCAAGCGGGTAATACTTCCAAGCCCGGCAAAGAACTCATCGAGCAGAGGGATGTTTTCATCGGCAACAATATGCATCTAAGCGTCTCCATTAGCCTGGACACAGTAGCTCGGTTGCTGTTGGGCTGCTCTGGACCGTTAGATGCTATGGATGGCATCTACGAGCGCCCATGGATGGGTTCACAGCGTGTCCATAACAGCCCACCAGCAACCGAGTGAACATGGCGTATCGCGATTGTCCCGGCTGCCACCCGGCCCGTCCAGTATTGCCGTTCATCCGGAGCCAATAGGCGCCCGCTTGCATCATCAGCAAGACACTGCTTAACTGAGCCCATAAAGTCTTTTTGTGACCTGAAAGTTTCGAGAACACTCTAAGACGCCACGATACGACCGGGTGCTCGCCACCCTTTTTTGTTGAAGGACCTGCCTGAACACCTGTGCATACACGGTAACGACCCATTACCAGCACAGGTGCTGTCCTTCCCACCCGCAAGCCCACCAATAACAAACCCCTCGATCCTGCCGATCGTCCAAGGGCCCACCTTGTGCTTTTCATGGCCTGTTGCCAACTGCCCAGCAATGCAATCGCATGCGGCGCTTGTCGTATGCCTTTCAATTCAGGCATGCCGGGAGATGTACAATGAAAGCAACTCACTCACTGGTCAGCAGTCAAGGGCTGTTCCGCGTTCATACCGCCTATTACGCCAGCCCGGCCCCGCAAGGCACCATTATTCTGGTCAACGGCTCCTTGGCGACTACCGCCTCGTTTGCCCAGACCGTGCGCTATCTGCAGCCCTGCTTCAACGTGGTCTGTTTCGATGAGCCCTATGCCGGCCAATCCAAACCCCACAACGACCACAGCCAACCAGTGACCAAGGAGCAGGAAGCCCGGATTCTGCTCGATTTGATCGACTACTTCGAAGCCGATCACCTGCTGTCATTCTCCTGGGGCGGAGCTTCTACCCTGCTGGCTCTGGCCCAACGCCCCCGTGCCATCCGCAAGGCAGTCATCATGGCCTTCTCCCCGGTCATCAACCCGGCCATGAGCGATTACCTGGAAACCGGCGTGCAACGCCTGATCGCCTGCGACCGCACAGGCGTCGCCGACCTGATCAACGAGACCATCGGCCAGCACCTGCCCTCACTCTACAAACGCTACAACTTCCGCCACATCAGTAGCCTGGACGACCATGAGTACCTGCAAATGGCTTTTCATGTGAATCAGGTGCTTAAGCAAGATACCAACTGCTATATGACCAACGCCGAGCGCATCGATGTTCCGGTACTGTTCATCAACGGCGACAAGGACATCTACACCACCCCCGATGACGCCCATGGCTTTGGTCGCTATATCGAACGTTCACGATTTGCCACGATACGCGGCGCCGGACACTTCCTTGATCTGGAGAGCAAGGCCACCTGGCAGCAGACCCGTGATGAAATCATGAGTTTCCTGCGTCTGGCACCGACCCGCAGCAGCCAGCCCCGTTTCAGCCTGCTGAGCAGCGATGAACCACTGTTTGATATCGGCCGGGCCGGTGCTCCAGGCTGAGCTACAACTGCTCGAGGCTGAAGTCCGCAGCTTGCAGCCGGACTCCCGGGCGGTAGAACGCCAGCAGGGCCTGGACAAATCGGGCTGGACGCTCGGGTAGTCCGGCGTTCAGAAAGTGCAGAGTCTGCTCCAGCACCCGCTGCTTGAATAAGCTGGAATCGGTAGGCTCACCATTGAGATTGTCCAGGCTGACCCGGAACTTGTGACCGGCAGCCTGACAGAACAGCCATTCGTAGGCCTGTGGCTTGACTTCAACCTGCTCAAACGCCTGCTGCTGCTCGGCGCTGCGCCCGTCGGGAGCATACCAATAGCCAAAATCGGCCAGCAAACGCCGCTGCGGCCCAGCAACGCACCAATGGGCCACCTCATGCAGGGCGCTGCGAAAGAAACCATGGGCAAAAATAATCCGATGACGCGGATGCTCGGCATCGGCCGGCAGATACTCAGGCTCGTCAGCACCAGCCACCAGTACCGTGTTGTACTCGGCTTCGAAGCACTCGGAGAAAATACGGACAAGATCCTGGTAGTCGTGGTTCATCAGCGAGCGAGGGAACCTCTGAAAAACGTAGGCGAGACAGGCAAGACAAGGCCGATGGCGGCCCCGAAAAAACAGCCGAAAAAGCGCAGTTTACGTGGTGTAAATGAGCATTTTGAGGCTGTTTTTAACGCAGTATTGCCAACGCAGGTAGTTTTTCATAGGTTCCCTAGACAATAGTGAGTAACTTGATACGATGAGCCGCTTTTGTCGAGCCCATCCCTGCCCCATGACTTCAGGACAGACCAACCCCACTCGGTGGCGGCGCAGTGTAACAGAATTGCGTAGCCTGATCTGGCTTGCCTTGCCGATTATCGCCGCCCAAACCGCCCATACCCTGCTCGGTTTTGTCGACACCGCCATGGCCGGACGCTTCAGCGCCCAGGCGCTGGCTGCCGTGGCGCTGGGCAACGCTTTCTGGGTGCCAACCTTTCTGTTTCTGACCGGCACTCTGATGATCCTGACCTCCAAGGTCGCTGCCAGCCACGGCGCTGGCCGTCTGGCTGATACCGGTACGCTGATACGCCAGGGGCTATGGCTTGGCCTGCTCCTGGGCTGTCTGTGCGGATTGTTTCTCAGCGCCATGGAGCCCGTCCTGATCCTGATGGAGGTGGAGCCGAGCCTGATCGACCCGACCATGGCCTACCTGCGGGCCGTCGCCATGGGCTTTCCGGCCGTCGCCTTGTTCCAGGCCCTGCGCGCTCTGAGCGATGGCATGTCACGTACCATGCCGACCATGCTGATTGGCTTTGCCGGCCTGCTACTCAACATCCCTGCCAACTACGTGCTGGTCTACGGCAAGCTGGGCTTTCCGGCCCTGGGCGCACTGGGCTGCGGGATAGCGACGGCCCTGGTGATGTGGTTCATGCTGTTGTGCATGGTGATCTATCTGAAGCGCTCACCACACTTTGCTCCCAGCGGCCTGTTCGCCCGTTTTGACTGGCCAAGCTGGCTCACCCAGCGCCAGTTGCTCGGGCTGGGCCTGCCGATCGGCATCGCGCTGTTTGCTGAAACCAGCATGTTCGGGGTTATCGCACTACTGATCGGCTCACTGGGGGAGATTGTGGTCGCCAGCCACCAACTGGCCCTGAACTTCACCTCACTGCTGTTCATGGTGCCCTTCAGCCTGGGTCTGGCGATCACCGTGCGGGTCAGCCACAACCTCAACGCCCATGGCGCCCGGGCCGGGCTGTTCGCCGCCAAGGTCGGTATCGTCAGTTCATTGTTCTATGCACTGTTTTCCGCTGCGCTGGTGTTGTGGCTGGCTGATCGCATTCCGTTGATCTACACCAACAATCAGCAAATCATCGCCCTGGCCGCCAGCCTGCTGTTCTACGCCGCGCTGTATCAGTTTTCCGATGCCCTGCAAGTGGCCTGTGCCGGCGCCCTGCGAGGCTATCAGGACACTCGTCGGCCCATGCTGCTGACCATCATCGCCTACTGGCTGGTCGGCATGCCATGCGGTTATGTACTGGGGCTGACCGATCTGCTCGGCCCAGCCCGCGGGCCGGCCGGTTTCTGGCAGGGGCTGATCATCGGCCTGAGCGCCGCAGCGTTGTTTCTGTCGATTCGCCTGGCACGGGTTGGTGCCCGCCGCAAACGTCATGAGGCCAAACGCAGGCAGCCCCGACACTCGCCGTAATCTACGATTTGGCAGTAGTTATTAACCGCGTGGCATACTGAAAGCAGCCCTGTTGGAGTTCGACGATGAAGTCTCTCATCGCACTGCTCAGTCTTGCCCTGCTGCTGACCGGTTGTGACGTTGGTGCGCCGGCCAGCCGCCAGATGGACAACTATCTGACTCGTCTGGGCCGAGTACTTGAGCAGCCCGTCAGTCACTTTGACTCACGTCATTTGAGTCATTACCGAATGCCCGAGCGACGTGAACGGGTACAGACGGTGGCCGAGCAACGCTTGAGCCTGCTGGATCTGGTGGTGGAGTCACGACACTGCCACGCCTTGCAGCAGCGCATCAGCGAACGCAACAGCAGCCTCGGCCGATTGATGCCGGCCAGCCACCGACTGGCGCATGAAGGGCAGTTGTTACAGGCGCTCGACGAGTGCCTGCTGGTGATTGCCGACGACCCCAGACGCAGCGAATTGAAAACCCAGCTCGAAGACATCGGTGCCGCCAAGCGGGCCAGCCTGCCAGCGGTATTCTGGAATGCCCTGAACGCCAGCAGCGAATTCGAATACTACCTGCGCTTTGCCGACCAGCCACTACCGCCAGATCCGAGCATCTCTGACACCCTGGCTCTGCAGGCGCTGGCTGAGCTCAGCGGCATTGGCCAGGCGCTGCCCGAGCAATTACCCCCCAGCCGTGAGGTGCTTGACCCGTTATTTCAAGCATTGCAGCGCAGCTCACGCAGCGGCCAGCTGATCCACAGCCTGGCCCGTCTGAACCACACGCTGAATCAAGCCAGCACCATGCTGGAAAGCCCCAGAGCCGCCCGGCTCTGCCCGCTGGGCCAACCTACCCCGCAATCACGAATTCTGTTCAACGTCTTCGTGACCTATTATGCCGGCGAGATCCAGCCGCTGCTGGCCCAGGCCCAACGGCTCGGCCAGCCCTGGCAGCAGCAGTTGACGCACCTGCGCGAGGTGCCCGAAATACCACCGGCAACCGCGGCTTATCTGCAGCGCCTGAGTGGTCATGAACAGGCTTTGTGGGAAAGTTTTCAGGCCAGCGTACAGCGCCATAACCAGGCCTGGCTGCAGGTACTGGAACGCTGTCAGCTGCAGCCAGGCCAGCCTGGCTGGGAAGCTGCTCGCAACGAGTAATGCGGAGAGTCAACCCGCCTTGCGGATCAGGTAATGGAAAATTCCAGCCTCTTCACGCTGCTCAAGCAAGGCATGACCAAGAAATCCGCAGAACTTGGGGATATCACGCTGGGTCGAGGGGTCAGTCGCCAACACTTCCAGCAATTCGCCAGCAGCCAGGTCGCGCACGGCATTGTGCAGCATCATGACCGGCTCGGGGCAGGTCAGACCACAGGTATCGAGTTGACGGTGTTCGTTCGCAAAATCAGTCATGCCATTGATCCACAGGGTACGGACCGATTATCCGGTAAATACCCGCCACTTGCCAGCCGAGCGAAGCCGACCGACACTATAGACAGGAGTCTGAAAAGCTCCGGTTTTATCTGCCTGTTTTAAGGAAATTCCATGATCAAAGTAATGATCGAACGTGTCATTGCCGAAGGCCTCGAGCAACCCTACGAAGAAGTGGCGCGCCAGGTGCTGCAGAAAGCCATCCAATCCCCCGGCTTCATTTCCGGTGAGTCATACCGTGATCTGGAGCGCCCCAATCACCGGGTCGTGGTTGTGACCTGGCTGAACCGCCATTCCTGGGAACGCTGGGAAAACTCGCCCGAGCGCCAGGAAAGCATCGGCCCGTTCTCCGCCATGCTGCAGGAGCAGGAAAAAATCACCCTGCTCGAGCCACTGTAGGAGGCGAGTCTGCGTCGGGTTACCTGTGACCACGCACAATCCGGGCGTGGCAGGTAACCTCTTCGCGGTCGGTATAAAGTTGTTTGCAAGCCAGCGTGGCTTCCAGCCCAGCCTCATCCAAAGCATCCTGGACATGGGCCATGCACTGCATGACTTCCTGATAACGCCGTTTCATCGGCAGTTTGAAGTTGATGATCGCCTCCCGGCACCAGCCCCGGGACAGCCAGGTTGCCAGCAGCGCACTGCTGCGGGCAGGCTTGTCGACGATATCACAGACCATCCAATGGACCGGGCGCTTGGGCCGAAACAGATAGCCGTCGGCCTGCACATGCTCAACCTGTCCACTCTCCATCAACTTGCGATTCATCGGCCCATTGTCTACGGCAATCACTTTCATGTGCCGGTTGACCAGTTGCCAGGTCCAGCCACCAGGCGCTGCACCCAGATCCACTGCTGTCATACCGGGGGCCAGACGGCTATCCCATTGCTCGCGGGGAATAAAATGATGCCAGGCCTCTTCGAGCTTGAGCGTCGAACGGCTAGGCGCCTCACGAGGCACTCGCAACCGCGGAATACCCATCGGCCAGGGCGCGGCATTGTTGGCCCAGGACCAACCGACGAACAGCCGCTCACCACTCTCGAATACCAGATGCAGGCGCGGCAGTTCTGTCTTGTTCGGACGCAGGAACCGGGTTTTGCCTAAAGCACTCTCGAGCGGCTTGCGCAGCTTCTTAAGCAGTGCCGCCAAAGCCTTGCCATCGTTGGTATCGGCGGTCTCCAACCATAGCAAAGAGGCCAGCGGCCCCTTGGCGCAAGCCTGAATGACTGGGGTGATACGGTCCTCGGGGTCGACATCAAGCCAGTCGCCCAGGGCCCATTGACGGGTAAAGATCAGACTCTGGAAGTCCAGTTTGCGCATCAGCCGTCCGGCATCGCCCTCAGCCGGGCAGACAAAACGCACGATAGCCGCCCCCTCACGGGTGACCGGATAACCGGCCAACCCACAGGCATTGGCCAACTCCTGCATTTCCGCTGCAGCCTCGGACTCGAACCCCGGACGACAGTGCAACAACAATTCCTGCATGGGTTACCCCAGTCAAATCAATGGGGGGCTACTCTACCGCTGGATGCCAGCGATGACCAGCACGCCTGGTCGATATGGCTCGTCGCAACAAGTCGTGAATAAAACTCATCAGACCAATGCTAAACTTAAATTTCCCTCATAATGAGTAGTAACCCGACCATGCTTGAAATCCGCCATCTGCGCACCCTGGCCACCCTGCGCGAAGCCGACAGTCTGGTGGAAGCCGCCGAACGCCTGCATCTGACCCAATCGGCGCTGTCGCATCAACTCAAGGATCTTGAAGAGCGCCTGGGCCTGCCACTGTTCGTACGCAAGACCAAGCCGGTGCGCTTCACCAGCGCCGGTCTGCGACTATTGCGTCTGGCCGACAACCTGCTGCCGCAGTTGCGCCAAGCCGAGCGCGACCTGCAGCGACTGGCTGGCGGCCAGGCCGGGCGCCTGCACATGGCAATCGAATGTCACAGCTGTTTCCAGTGGTTGATGCCAACCATCGACCAGTTCCGCAACGCCTGGCCGGAGGTCGAAGTCGACTTCGCCTCGGGCTTCTTCTTCGCCCCGCTGCCAGCGCTGGCACGCGGCGACCTGGATCTGGTGGTGACCTCCGACCCTCAGGATATTCCGGGCCTGAGTTACGTACCGCTGTTCACCTATGAAGCCCTGCTGGCAGTCAGCAACCAGCATCCACTGGCCAGCCGCGCCTATATTGAACCCGCCGACCTGGCGGACGAGACCCTGATCACTTACCCGGTAGACCGTGATCGACTAGACATTTTCAAACAATTTCTCGACCCGGCCGGCATCGACCCCCAGGCCATCCGCACGGCCGAACTGACCGTAATGATGCTGCAACTGGTGGCCTCTGGACGCGGTGTCAGTTGCCTGCCCAACTGGGCCCTGGCCGAATACCTGCAACGCGGTTACGTCAGTGCCAGACCGCTGGGTCCAGACGGTCTGTTCGGCACGCTCTACGCCGCTGTACGCGAAGATATGCTGGAGATGTCCTACCTGCAGGACTTTCTGCTCACCGCCAAAGACACCTCATTTGCCACCCTGGAAGGCGTCAGCGCCAGGATTGAACAGCGCGCAAACAAGCTCTAAGCCAGGCCGTTCGCGGCCTGGCGCGACCTTGCCATTAACCCGAATAGGCGACTTTCATCAGCCGCCGACAGTGTTACCGTTCAGCCGCTCGAGCTCTGCAGTTGGTGCGGACCCGGCCATAGCGCTCAACAACCTTGAATAACAACAGTTGAACGGTAACCGATATGAAAACACCTGCATTGAAGCTTTCCACTCTCGCTCTGGGCCTGGCGCTGGCCTCCAGCGCCTGGGCTACCAACCCCGACCCAGGCCCTGGTGGCGATACCGGCACCGGCTTCCCCGGCGTCTCCGACTTCGCCGCCAGCGGCCCATTCAGCACCACCAGCGAAAGCGCCGGACTCAGTTGTACCGCCTACCGGCCACGCACTCTGGGACAAAACGGTGTGCAACACCCGATCATCATCTGGGGCAATGGCACCGGTGCTTCGCCAAGCACCTACAGCAGCCTGCTCAATCACTGGGCCAGCCACGGCTTCGTAGTCGTTGCCGCCAACACCAGCAATGCCGGCACCGGCCAGGCCATGCTCAGCTGCCTGAGCTACATCATCCAGCAACATAACCGCACTACCGGCACCTACGCCGGCCGCCTGGATATCAACCGGGTTGGCGCTGCCGGGCACTCACAGGGTGGCGGCGGTACCATCATGGCCGGCCAGGACAGCCGCATCAGCGTCACAGCGCCATTCCAGCCCTACACCCTGGGTCTGGGCCATAGCAGTTCATCGCAAAGTAACCAGAACGGCCCGATGTTCCTGATGACCGGTGGACGCGACACCATTGCATCACCCACCCTCAACGCCCTGCCGGTCTACAACCGCGCCAATGTTCCGGTGTTCTGGGGTGAGCTGAACTCGGCCGGGCACTTCGAGCCGGTTGGCAGCGCCGGTGGCTATCGTGGCCCATCAACCGCCTGGTTCCGCTATCACCTGATGGAAGACAACAACGCCGAGGGCACCTTCTACGGCAACAACTGCGGTCTGTGCAATGACCGTGGCTGGACCGTACGGCGCAAAGGGATCAACTAAGAGAGTTGCTTGATCGTTCCCACGCTATGCGTGGGAACGCCCTAATCCCCTGAAAGTGTCCGAAACTGATTTAATCAGCTTTAATCAGCACTTCCCTTATAGTGCGACATTTCCACAATCCGTCCCCTGCCCCCTGCCTGACCTGGCATGCTACCTTTTGAACCATTATCCATTTGCCCGGACACTCGATTGGAGCCGCCATGAACTCAGCCAGCAAAGTAGCCATTGTCACTGGAGCCGGTAGCGGCATCGGCAAAGCCACCAGCCTTGCCCTGCTGCGGGCCGGTTATTGTGTTGTCCTGGCAGGACGCCGCCAGGAAACACTGGACGCTGTACTCGAGAGCGCCGGTGAACTGGCCGCCAATGGCCTGGCCCAAGTGACCGACGTGCGTGCCCCGGAGTCAGTCCAGGCCCTGTTCAACGCCACTCGGGAGCGCTTCGGCCGGCTTGACCTGCTATTCAACAATGCCGGAACCGGAGCCCCACCCGTGCCCTTGGAGGATCTGTCATTCGCCCACTGGCAGGCCACCGTCGAGACCAACCTGACTGGTGCCTTTCTCTGTACCCAGCAAGCCTTCAAAATGATGAAAAGCCAGGATCCCATGGGTGGACGGATCATCAACAATGGCTCGATTTCCGCCCATGCACCGCGACCCAACTCGGCCCCTTATACCTCGACCAAGCACGCCATGACCGGCCTGACCAAATCGACCTCACTCGATGGCCGACGCTACAACATCGCCTGCGGCCAGATCGATATCGGCAACGCGGCTACCGACATGGCCATTCCGATGCAGCGCGGCGTGCCGCAGGCCAATGGCGAAATTGCTGCCGAGCCGGTGATGGATGTCGAGCATGTCGCCCAGGCAGTAGTGCAGATGGCCGAACTGCCGCTGGCAACCAACGTGCAGTTCATGACCATCATGGCTACCAAAATGCCCTTTATCGGGCGCGGTTGAACCCTGCCGAGACAACAGCGAATTCCGTTCAGCGACCAAATAAGACCAAAAGTGCATTCATTGTGTGACTCAAGATCATGCCGAAGGCATCAAACCTGGCATGGATCACACCTGGTACACTTTTACTCATGGTATCGTTGTTGCTACCATAGAAAGTGACAATACACTCTGAACACTTGAACAGGCCACCACATCATGAGCATCTCCCCCACCCCGCTAGCCCTTGCTCTGTCCCAGCGAAAGTCGGATGAACGGGCAACGCCCATTACCGCCTTCCGCATGGCCCGGCGCTGGTGGCTGGAGGGGCGGCGGCTGAACCTGTCGCTGCTGGCGGAAGAACTGGGCATCGGACGTGCCACCTTGATGCGCTGGGTCGGCAACAAGGATCTGTTGATGGGTGAAATCCTCTGGTCTCTGTATAAGGGTATCTACGATCAGGCCATTGAGCGTGCCGAAGCCACACCCGAGCTCAAGGGCATCGATTTTCTGACCCAGATCTATACTGACATCAATGTCGCCCTGATCGACGCCAAGCCGCTGCACGACTTCCTGCATAACGAACCGCAATGGGCGCTGCAACTGCTCACCTCGCACATTTCCGGACTGCAGCAACGGTTGATCGATACCTGGACTGAGCTGTTCGAACAGCAGATCGCCGCAGGCCTGATCAAACCGGAAATGGATGCCGAAAGCCTGGCGTTCTACATCATCAAAATTGGTGAAGGGGCGATCTACTGTGACCTGGTTTGTGGTCGCGAACCCAACCCAGGGCCAGCCAGTACGGCCTTTCGTCTGCTGGTAAACGGCCACAGCAACTAAAGCCAGAACCTTACACGGGCCTGGTCGCCGGCCAGTCCAGCACGAAACAGGCCCCCCCAAGATCAGCCGAGCTTTCCACATGGGCTCGGCCCTGATGCCAGTAGATGACCCGCCGCACAATCGACAACCCCAACCCATAGCCACCGGATGAGCGTGTACGGCTGTCATCCAGACGCAGGAACGGGGTAAAAATACGCTCGCGGTAAGCTTCGGGAATCCCGGGGCCATCATCCTCGACCATCACCCGGCAGCGTCCCGACTGCACCAGCGTGGTCACTCGAACCCGGGTACTCGCATGCCTGAGAGCATTGCTGGCCAGGTTGATCACCGCCCGCTGCAGGTAGCGTCGCTCGGCATCAACTGCATATCCGGCCCCATGAGTCAGATCCCGATGCTCAAGTCGAATGTCAGGCTTGAGTGGCGCTAACTCTGCTATCACCCGGTCAACCAGGGCAGGCAGATCTGTCGCCTCGAGCACCAGCGCAGGAGCCCCCTGCTCCAGCCGGGCGTAGGTCAGAATCTCGTCCACCAGCTTGTCCAGTTCAGTCAGATCAGCATCCATACCCTCAAGATAACGCTGCAAATCCGCTTCACTACCCGCGGTTTCAACCATTTCCAGACCAAAGCGCAAACGCGCCACCGGGGTCCGCAACTCATGCGATACGGCACCGATCATTTCCCGCTGAATGCGCATCAGACGCTGTAGATGGTTGGCCATATCATTAAAGGTTTTACCCAGTTGTCCCACTGCATCGTTGCCGCGCGGCTCCACCCGCGCCTCAAGCTTGCCTCGAGCCAGATCGGTAGCCGCCGCCTCCAGGCTCATCAGCCGCTGCTCAAGTTGGCGCACCAGCAGATAGATCAGCAGACCGCTCAGGGTTAGAACCAGAACCCCGGTGATCAGCAGCATCTCTGGCGGGTAGTCACGCATCTGGTACAGCGGTCCCAGACTAAGCACCCACTGGGTATCAGGAATTTTCAGATACAGCAGCACCGAGTCCCCTTCCGGCCCCAGGGCCATGACGGTATCACTCTCATCGAGCCGGCGAATCTGATCCAGATCCAGATCCGCCTCGTGCATCCGGGTAAGCTGTAGCGGGTAACCAAACCCTTTCTCGCGGCGCAGCCGCTGCAGCCGCGCAGGCATATCGGCTTCCGGATGCCTGACCAGTTCATCGGCGATCAAAAATAACGTAGCCCGGCCCAACTGTTCGGAAATGCGTTGAATATCGGTGGTCAACACCACCTCTTCTGACAAATCAACCAGACTATAGACTCGCACCTGTTGGGGACCGGTTGGCCTTACCAGCACCTGCCCCCGGATCAACCGGGCCCAGGCACTCGACTCCAACCCCAGATCGGACAACGGCTTCAGTTCAAGCGGTACCCCGATCAACCGGGTCCAGACCGCCAGGGCCTTGAGCCGCTCGGCGGTATCCATGGGCTCCAGGTTGTCCGCCATCAGCCGAAAGGTACCGCTGGCGATCCGTTCACGGTAATCCTCAACCCGCACATCATTGATCATGCGAATACTGAGCAAAGCCAGCAGCGAAACGGCGACCAGTACCAGCAGCATGCCGCCATAAATCCGCAGAAAGATCGAGTTCACGCGGGACCGGACTCGGGCACGACGAACAGGTACCCCTTGCTGCGCACAGTCTTGATCATCCGCGGCATATCCGGGTCATCACCGATTTTTGGCCGGATGCGGGAAATGCGCACATCGATGGAACGGTCCTGACCGTCATACTCAATGCCACGCAGGGCGATGAAGGTTTCTTCGCGGCTGAGGATGCGACCAGCGTTGCTGGCCAGCAACCAGAGCAGATCGAACTCGGCACCAGTCAGGTCGATCAGTTCACCAGCCAGCCAGGCCTCACGGCGCACATGATCGATCACCAACTTGCCAAACTCCAGGCGACTCGGTGCCCCTGCAGGTTCGGCGTCCTGACGGCGGCGCAGCAGTGCCCGAATCCGAGCCAGCAACACCTGCGGGCGGACGGGCTTGTTGACGTAATCATCCGCCCCCAACTCCAGCCCCTTGATGTGGTCCTCATCCTCACTGCGCGCAGTCAGCATCAGAATGGCACCAGCATAGCCGCCTTCACGAACCTGCCGACATACCTCCAGGCCATCCATGCCTGGCAGCATGATATCCAGTACGACCAGCGCCGGAGGGCTGGTTTGAATACGCCCCACAGCCTGCCGCCCATCCGCCTCAATGGCCACCTGCAAACCATTGGTCTGCAGAAACTCGGCGATCAGCGCAGCCAGCTTGTGGTCATCTTCGACAATCAGAATGTGTTCGCTATCAGTCGCCATACCCATATCCAACGCCATCGTCATCGCCACAAGAGCGGCGATTGTAGCAACGCCGTAGCCAAATACCCACAACCCGACCAGGCAGAAAGCGGTACGTTCATTGCCAAAACCGGAACACTACATGTAGTGAACAGCCGGCCAGGGCTACAACCCGCGTACTTACTGCCGCCACGCCACCAAACCTGCCACAGCCCCCGGGACATGCCATAAATCCGACGCAAATCCCAGACTTGCGCAGAGTAAAAATACACACTATCTTGTGTCGAAACGCGCAACCAGCCCCATATATTGACCAAAAACCTAAAAAACCAGGTCTTGTCAATAGCCTGGAGCAACATCTCTTCAATACGTTCAGCGCGCCCGTTTCAAGCCCGCCGGCTAAAACCGTAGGGCTACTCCAAACCAGATATAGTGTTACAGGCCAAGCCAAGGAGACGCCATGCACACCTCGACCTCGACCACCAGCCAGACACCCGGTCAGCCAGGCCTCGAACAGCAGAGCGGCGAAGACGTTCTTCTGACGGCTCCCGGCCAACTACGTGTAATCAAGCGCAACGGCACCCTGGTGGCCTATACCGACGACAAGATCAAGATCGCCATGACCAAGGCGTTTCTCGCCGTTGAGGGCGGCCAGGCCGCCGCTTCATCGCGCATCCGCGCTACCGTCGATGAACTCTCCGAAGCTATCAGTGCCACTTTCCGTCGCCGCATGCCTTCCGGCGGCACCCTGCACATCGAAGAAATTCAGGATCAGGTTGAATTGGCGCTGATGCGCTCTGGCGAGCAAAAGGTTGCTCGCGCCTACGTTCTGTACCGTGAAGAGCACGCCCGCCAGCGTCAGGCCCGTCAACACGAGCAGCCGGTCGAGGCACACCCGAGCATCCGCGTAACCCTGGATGACGGTAGCCAGGCACCACTGGACATGGGCCGCCTGCGCACCCTGATCAGCGAAGCTTGCGAAGGTCTGGCCGAAGTCGATGCCGCCCTGATCGAACGCGACACCCTGAAAAACCTGTACGACGGCGTCACCCTCAAGGACGTCAACACCGCACTGGTGATGACCGCCCGCACACTGGTCGAACGCGAGCCGAACTACAGCCAGGTCACCGCCCGCCTGCTACTCGATACCCTGCGTGCCGAAGCTCTGGGCTTCCTCGGCGTAGCCGAACGCGCCACCCACCATGAAATGGCCGAACTCTACGCCCCGGCACTCAAAGCTTACGTTGCCAAAGGCGTCGAGTTCGAACTGCTCGATCCGCAACTGGCCGAGTTCGATCTTGAGCAACTGGGCGCCGCCATCGACCACGAGCGCGACCAGCAGTTCGCCTACCTGGGCCTGCAGACCCTGTACGACCGCTACTTCATTCACAAGGACGGCACCCGCTTCGAACTGCCGCAGATTTTCTTCATGCGCGTGGCCATGGGCCTGGCCATCGAAGAGCCGCAGAAGAACGAGCGCGCCATCGAGTTCTACCGACTGCTGTCGAGCTTCGACTACATGGCCTCGACCCCGACCCTGTTCAACGCCGGCACCCTGCGTTCACAGCTGTCGTCCTGCTACCTGACCACCGTTCCCGACGACCTGGGCGGCATCTACGACGCCCTGCGCGACAACGCCCTGCTGTCCAAATTCGCTGGCGGCCTGGGTAACGACTGGACCCCGGTGCGCGCGCTGGGCTCCTACATCAAGGGCACCAACGGCAAATCCCAGGGCGTTGTTCCCTTCCTGAAAGTGGTCAACGACACCGCCGTAGCCGTCAACCAGGGCGGCAAGCGCAAGGGCGCCGTGTGTGCCTACCTGGAAACCTGGCACCTGGACATCGAGGAATTCCTCGAACTGCGCAAGAACACCGGTGACGACCGCCGCCGTACCCACGACATGAACACCGCCAACTGGATTCCCGACCTGTTCATGAAGCGAGTGTTCGATGACGGCCAGTGGACCCTGTTCTCGCCCTCGGACGTGCCTGACCTGCATGACCTGACCGGCAAGGCCTTCGAAGAGCGTTACGAGTATTACGAAGCCCTGATCGAGTACGGCAAGATCAAGCTGTACAAAACCATCCAGGCCCGCGACCTGTGGCGCAAGATGCTCAGCATGCTGTTCGAAACCGGTCATCCCTGGCTGACCTTCAAGGACGCCTGCAACCTGCGCAGCCCGCAGCAGCACGCCGGTGTAGTCCACAGTTCCAACCTGTGCACCGAGATCACCCTGAACACCTCGGCCGACGAAATCGCCGTGTGTAACCTGGGCTCAATCAACCTGCCGCAGCACATCGTCGATGGCAAGCTGGACACTGCCAAGCTTGAGCGCACCGTCAAGACCGCTGTACGCATGCTCGATAACGTCATCGACATCAACTATTACAGCGTGCCGCAGGCGAAGAACTCCAACCTCAAACACCGCCCGGTCGGCCTCGGCCTGATGGGCTTCCAGGACGCTCTGTACCTGCAACACATCGCCTATGGCTCGGACGCTGCCGTAGCCTTTGCTGACCAGTCGATGGAAGCGATCAGCTACTTCGCCATCCAGGCCTCGTGCGATCTGGCCGATGAGCGCGGCGCCTACTCCAGCTTTGATGGTTCGTTGTGGAGCCAGGGCGTCCTGCCGCTCGACTCGCTGGACATCCTCACCGAGCAGCGCGGCCAGCAGTACATCGACGTCGACCGCAGCCAGACTCTGGACTGGGCACCGGTACGCGAACGGGTCAAGAAAGGCATCCGCAACTCCAACATCATGGCCATCGCCCCGACCGCGACCATCGCCAACATTACCGGCGTATCGCAGTCGATCGAGCCGACCTACCAGAACCTGTACGTCAAATCGAACCTGTCCGGTGAGTTCACCGTGATCAACCCCTACCTGGTACGCGACCTCAAGGCCCGCAACCTGTGGGATCCGGTCATGGTCAACGACCTCAAGTTCTACGACGGCTCGGTACAGCAGATCGACCGCATCCCCGATGACCTCAAGGCCCTGTACGCGACAGCCTTCGAAGTCGACACCAAGTGGATCGTCGAAGCCGCCAGCCGCCGCCAGAAGTGGATCGACCAGGCCCAGTCACTGAACCTGTACATCTCCGGTGCCAGCGGCAAGAAGCTGGATGTGACCTACCGCATGGCCTGGTTCCGTGGTCTGAAAACCACCTACTACCTGCGCGCCCTGGCCGCCACCAGCACCGAGAAGTCCACAGTCAACACGGGCAAGCTCAACGCCGTATCCAGCGGCAGTGCGCCAGCGGCAAACGCTGCACCAGCCGGCCCGGCACCGGTGCCGCAGGCGTGTTCGATTGATGACCCCGATTGCGAGGCTTGTCAGTAAACGCACGTATCTGAGCGGCGCCCGCGTTGTTGCCGCGCCAGCCGAACCCGGTCACGTACTCCAGTACGCTCCCGGGTCCGGCAGCCACGGCGCCTAGCGCTCACTCGCTCAGCGACAACCAGGCAGACACCGAACCAATTCAAAAAGGGAGCCCCACCATGCTCAGCTGGGACGAATTCGACAAAGAAGACCAACCCGCCACTCCGGCAGCGGCCGCCCAGAGCGCCCAACCGGCCCAGGCCAACAACGCCCTCAACGACCAGGCCAGCAGCGCCGTTGAAGATGCCCGCCAGGTCAATGCCGACGACTCCGACGCGGTAGCGCGCGCCAAAGCCGCGCTTGACCAGCTCGACATCCAGGAAGGCCTCGACGATCTTGAAGGTGCTGCCGCACGGGTACAGGTTGGCGACAAGCAAATGATCAACGCCCGCGCCGACCTCAACCAGCTCGTACCCTTCAAATACGACTGGGCCTGGCAGAAATACCTCGACGGCTGCGCCAACCACTGGATGCCGCAAGAGGTCAACATGACCGCCGACATCGCCCTGTGGAAAAGCGCCGACGGCCTCACCGAAGACGAGCGCCGCATCGTCAAGCGCAACCTCGGCTTTTTCTCCACCGCCGACTCACTGGTCGCCAACAACCTGGTACTGGCCGTCTACCGCCTGATCACCAACCCCGAATGCCGCCAGTACATCCTGCGCCAGGCCTTCGAAGAAGCGATCCACACCCACGCCTACCAGTACTGCATCGAGTCACTGGGCATGGATGAAGGCGAAATCTTCAACATGTACCACGAGATCCCCAGCGTCGCGAAAAAGGCCGCCTGGGGCCTCAAGTACACCCGCGCCATCTCCGACCCGACCTTCAACACCGGTACCGTGGAAACCGACAAGGAACTGCTGCGCAACCTGATCGCCTACTACTGCGTACTCGAAGGCGTGTTCTTCTACTGCGGCTTTACCCAGATCCTGTCCATGGGCCGGCGCAACAAGATGACCGGCGTCGCCGAGCAGTTCCAGTACATCCTGCGCGACGAGTCCATGCACCTGAACTTCGGCATCGACGTGATCAACCAGATCAAGATCGAAAACCCGCACCTGTGGGACGCCCAGATGAAGGACGAGGCAACCCAGATGATCCTGCAGGGTACCCAACTGGAAATCGAATACGCCCGCGACACCATGCCGCGTGGAGTACTGGGCATGAACGCCGCGATGATGGAGGACTACCTCAAGTTCATCGCCAACCGCCGCCTGACCCAGATCGGCCTGAAGGAAGAATACCCAGGCACCAGCAACCCGTTCCCGTGGATGAGCGAGATCATGGACCTGAAGAAAGAGAAGAACTTCTTCGAAACCCGCGTGATCGAGTATCAGACTGGTGGGGCACTGACCTGGGATTGATATAAGCCACCCGGCTTCCCTGCAATGTTCGGTAGGAGCGGCCTGCGGCCGCGAAACAGATTACCAGCGGCCCCAAACCCATTCGCGCTCGCAGAGCGCTCCTACCGGTGCTCCGGTACTGCAGTGTACGATCGTTCCCACGCTCTGCGTGGGAACACCCCCAGGACGCTCCGCGTCCCCTTCAGTCAAGTTCAAGGAAGAACTTATGGGCCGTAGCCGTTACCTCATCTGCGAACCAGACCAGCCACATTTTCTGACCTGCACGGTGGTGGAGTGGCTGCCACTGTTCANACAGATTACCAGCGGCCCCAAACCCATTCGCGCTCGCAGAGCGCTCCTACCGGTGCTCCGGTACTGCAGTGTACGATCGTTCCCACGCTCTGCGTGGGAACACCCCCAGGACGCTCCGCGTCCCCTTCAGTCAAGTTCAAGGAAGAACTTATGGGCCGTAGCCGTTACCTCATCTGCGAACCAGACCAGCCACATTTTCTGACCTGCACGGTGGTGGAGTGGCTGCCACTGTTCACCCGCCCGGTCCTTGTCGAGATACTGCTCGATTGCTGGCGCCATCAACGAACCCACCAAGACCTGCGCCTGTATGGCTATGTCGTGCTGGAGAATCATCTGCACTTCGTGGCGCAATCTCCTGACTTACCCAAACGGGTCAGCGCCTTCAAGTCTTACACTGCTCGGCGAATCATCGACCATCTGGAACACAACGGCCCCTGGCAGGCTCTGCAACGGCTGCGCCAATACAAGCGCACCCACAAGGTCGACCGGACCTACCAGCTTTGGCAGGAAGGCTCTCACGCAGAGTTGGTATGCAGCGAAGCAGTGATGCGGGAAAAACTCGACTATATCCACCTCAACCCCGTGAAACGAGGCTATGTGGACAGGGCGGAGCACTGGCGTTATTCGAGCGCTAGAAATTACATCGGAGAACAAGGACTGATTGAGGTGGACCGCTGGGGTTAGTACCCCAGAGAATCTCAGCCCCGGCTGGCTCCCACGCAGAGCATGGGAGCCATCAAATTTTGTGGCCACTCCCACACGATCGTTCCCACGCTCTGCGTGGGAACGTTACTCCGGACGCTCCAGCGCCCTGTAGTCGATATCCGCACACATCATATCTGCGTATATCAGTAGGAGCGACGGCCCCGTCGCGAATGACAGCACGCGGATCGATAGTCACTACCACAATACAAACCTGTCAACTCGCCTGTCATTCACCACGTGAATCAGGTTTTTTCTCCAGCCTGATGGAAGACCCGCTTTATTGACACTGACAGAGCATCAACCGTAGCTTGGATTGGCTAGTTGTCAGTGAAGAGCAGGGACGAGCAATCACGATAAAAATAAAACCATCGGAGACGCTCATGAGGATCGCACCGCCAAAGCCTCGGTTGGCTGCATGCCTGTCACTTGCGGGTCTGCTTGCGTTTGGCAGCACCAGCCTGGCCCATGCAGAGGCTGAGGCCTACGACATGCCGCACCTGCTGGTGATAGGCACCCCCGGCACCTCCAGCGGCAGCTTTGCCTCGACCAATGGCTGGGGGCCAATGCTGCAGCAAGAGCTGGGCTCCAACGTCCGCGTCGTGCCGGAAGACAGCGAAATCCAGCGGCATCGGCGCCTTACCGAGCGGCGCGATCTGCTGCTGAGCTCGGTTTCTGCCGCTGAACTGCGCTTTCAAATCCAGGGCATCGGTCACTACGCCACCATGATGCCGGTCCCACAACGCGTCATCTGGCATCACAACGATACGCCCTGGACCTTCGTCGTCGCAGGCGATTCCGATCTGCACAGCATGGACGATCTCAAACGCAGCGGTCTGCGGGTTGCCCAAGGGCAATTCTCGATCCCGATGATGACCACCGTCAGGGACGGGCTCCCGGCTTTCCTGGGTATGACCCCAGAGGAAAGCGCCACACACTTCAACTTTATCGCCGCCAGCAGCTATGTCGAAAACTGCCGGTCGGTGATTGAAGGCCGAGCCGACGTGGCCTATTGCGCATCCGTCAGTTCAGTAATGGCCGAGTTGGAAGGTGCGCCCGGTGGCATTCGCTGGCTCGCCATGGATCTGGATGACGAAGCGGGATGGCAACGCTTCCTCGAGCACAGTCCCATGGCCGTACCCGGCCCCATCACCATGGGCGTTGCCAGCGCCAGAGGCGTGGATGGCCTCGCCTCGAACTTCCTCTACGCCGCACCAGCGGATCTCGACGAAGCCCTCGCCTACACCCTGGCCAGGTGGTTTCACCAGGCCTTTGATCGCTACAAGGGCTCCCACCCGCTGTCCACACGGATGAGCCTGGAGGTGTTCCGAGACTACCTGGACCGCTCCCCTCTCCCCATTCACGAGGGCACTGTCCGCTACCTGAAGGAGATCGGTGCCTGGACCGAGGAGGACGACCGCTGGAATCAGGAGGCTATCGAGAAGATGGACAGCTGGATCTCCGCCAGGCAGGCGGCCCTGGATGAGGCCAAAGAAAAGGGAATCCAACCGGGCAGAAACAACCAAGCCTTTATGGCCATTGTGGAAAAGCATACGCACGGGCTGGAAGGCTTCCGTACCCGTCTTTGATCAAAAAAGCACGCCATACCCAGGGTTGTCATGACCAGCGTCGTCATAAACCGGGCCTGAAAAAGGATCACCATGAACACCGACACCATCACTGCTGAAGAAGCTGCACAGGGTAACGAGGTCACTCGGCTGGGTGAGGCGTATTCGTGGCAGAGCATTGCCTTTGTGCTGCTCAGCGTCTGCGGGCTGGTCACCGGGATAGCCTATATCTTCGGTTTGACCTGGGACGGCCGACGCATGCTAGAAGGTGAGTACTACTGGATCTTCATTGGCTTCTTCGCCGCAGCCGCCTTTCTGGCCCTGCCTGCCAAGTCCGGTCAGTCGAAGATACCGGTTTATGACATCCTCGCGGCTATCGCCATCTTGGCCGTGAGCTTTTACTTTGCCACCAACGCCTGGGAAATGGTCCAGGCTGGCTGGAGCAGCCTGTATCTGGGCATTGTTGTCTGGTTGTTGATGATGGAGCTGGCCCGGCGCAGTGGCGGCCTGCCGTTTCTGCTGGTGGTGCTGGTGATCGGACTCTACCCGCTGGTCGCCAACCATTTCCCTGGGCTGATCATGGGCGTGCCCTATCAGTTCGACCACATGCTGGAGTCTTACATCTTCCGCGCCGAAGGCATGATGGGCATCACCACCAAGATCGTTGCCGAGATCATCCTCGGCTTTCTGGTGTTTGCCGGGATTCTGCTGGCGACCGGAGCGGGAACCTTCTTCATCGATCTGGCTAACGCCAGTTTCGGCCGCTATCGCGGCGGTCCGGCCAAGGTGGCTGTGGTGGCCAGCGCCTTTATGGGCAGCCTGTCCGGCTCGATCTTTTCCAATATCGCCGGCACCGGCTCCATCACCATCCCGACCATGAAAAAAGCCGGCTATCCGCCCCACTACGCCGGCGCCATCGAGGCCTGCGCCTCCACCGGTGGTGTGGTCATGCCGCCGGTAATGGGCGCCATCGCTTTTGTTATGGCCATCACCATCGGCGTGGATTATGCGGTGATCATGATCGCTGCGATCCTGCCATCATTACTGTTCTACTTCGGCCTGATCCTGCAGGTCGATGCCTATGCCGCCCGCACCGGCATCAAGGGCATGCCGAAGGACGAACTGCCCTCCACCCGCAAGGTGCTGCTGAGCGGCTGGCCCTTCCTGTTCGTGATGTTGTTTCTCATGTGGGGGCTGCTGTATATGCGCTGGGAGTACTACACGCCCTGGTACGCCTGCATCCTGATGATCGGCCTGTCATTCCTGCGCAAGGAGACCCGCCTCACGCCCGCCCGCCTGTTCAGCGCGATTCGGCAGATCGGCGTACTGGTCACCCAGACCGCCGCCATCATCCTGCCAATCGCCTTTGTGGTCAGCGCCTTGACCATTACCGGCGTCACCGGCTCGGTGACATCCGGCTTGGTGAGTCTGGGCGGCGACAACGTGTTTCTGGTGATCCTGTTCGGCATCATCGCCTGCTTCATCATGGGCATGGCCGGCCTGGCCATCGTGGCCTATATCTTTCTGGCCGTCACCCTGGCCCCAGCCATTATTGAAGTCGGCGGGCTGAACACCATTGCTGTGCACTTTTTTATTGTCTACTACGCCATGCTCTCGGCCATCACCCCACCGGTCGGCGCCGCGGCTTTTCTGGCTGGCACCATAGCCGGAGCCAGGCCGATGAGAACCTCCTTCACCGCCATGCGCCTGGGCATTGTCATCTACTTTGTGCCGCTGTTTTTCCTGTTCCAGCCCGCGCTGGTTCTGCAGGGCGATCTGACACCACTGGTTTACGTATTACCCTCGATCATCGTCGGCATCATGTTGATTTCCGGCGGTCTGGAGGGCTACCTGCTCGGAGCTGGCTTGCTGAAACCCTGGCAGCGGTTACCCATGGTTGCCGCAGGCTTCGCCTTCAGCTTCCCAGGCCTGATCACAACCCTGATCGGCGGCGTGTTTTCAGCGCTGCTGGTCGCCATGGTCTGGCAGCAGAACCGAAGCAAGCCAGGGCTGGCCTGACAACCCCGATAATGGAACGAGGTAAACATGAACACGCTACGCAGCGATTTTGAAACGGCCGTACTGAATGGCCAGGACCACCTGTCCGACTGGCACGTGATCACCCAGCAGATGGTAGACGAGTACGCCGCACTGACCGGCGACGGTGAAGGTGAATGGGTCCACCTCGACCCTCAACGCGCCTCCCAGGAGCCCGACTATGGCGGCACCATCGTGCAGGGATTCTTGCAGGTGTCGCACCTGATCAAGTTGCACGCCGAAGCCATGAAAGCCCGGCCCGCCATCGACAAGAACTTTGCGCTTAACTACGGCTTTGATCGGTTGCGCTTTGTCGGCCAGATGCCGGTGGGGGTGAAGTTTAGGGCGCGTGTGGGTGCCCGTGAGCTGGTACACAAGCCCAATGGCGGCTGTTTGCTTAAGCAGCAAGTGCAGCTTGAACTGGAGGATGGACGCCCTACGCTGGTGGCGGAGTGGCTGTTTTATCTGGATGCGCGGGCGTTTGGGGAGGAATGACTGTTGGTAATCCCCCATGCAAAAAGGCTACCCAATCGGTAGCCCTTTTTGCATTTACCGCTCTTACCAATCCATCAAGCTGTAGCTGCCAACTCGGCTTCAGCTTTGGCCAGCATGGCAAACTCTTCGTCCGCAGATTTGAGTACCAGGCGTTTACGGCTGTAACCGAAGTAGTAGACCGCACCAATCACGAACAGACCAAGGGTGAAGAAGAACGCACGCGGGTCGAAGGCATAGACTCCGGTCAGCGCCACCAGCGACAGCACCAGTGCAATGCTCGAGGTCACGACCCCGCCCGGGGTGCGATAAGGCCTCAGCAGCTCCGGCTGACGTACCCGCAGCAGGATGTGACTGAACGCCATCAGTGCATAGGACACCGTAGCGCCCACCACCGCCATCGCCAGCATCAGGTCGCCCTCACCACTCAACGAAGCCAGAAAGCCGAATACACCAGGCACGATCAGAGCCCGCGCCGGTACTTTGCGCTCGGTAGTCAGCGACAACGAGGTGGGCAGGTAGCCAGCGCGTGACAGAGCGAACACCAGGCGGCTGTAGCCGTAGATGATCGAGAAGAACGAGGCCACCAGACCGGCCAGACCCAACACGTTGACCAGCGTTGCCAGACCGCCCTGGCCCGTGGCGTTGAGCGCGTCCACCAGCGGCACTTCACTACCGCCCATGGCGGCGGCACCACCAGCACCCGGCACCAGCACCACGACCAGCAGCGCGGTAAACAGCAGGAACAGCATGGCGCCGATGATACCGCGCGGCACGTCACGACCCGGATCCTTGGCCTCTTCGGCAGCCAGCGGCACGCCCTCGACAGCCAGGAACAGCCACATGGCGAACGGCAGCGCCGCCCACACCCCGTACCAGCCCAGCGGCAGCAATGCACTGGCACCAGCGGCTTCGCTGACCGGTACATCGAACAGGTTGGACACATCAAAGTGCATCACCAACGCGACCCCCGTGGCGACAATGGCGAACACCGCCAGACCGCTGATGATCATCATGGTCTTCAGCGCTTCACCAACACCCGCCAGATGAATACCAATAAACACCGCGTAGAAGGCCGCATAGACCCAGGGGCCGTTGACGCCGATCAGCGCTTCCACCGCCGCACCAATGAAGATGACAATAGCCGCCGGGGCCAGGGCATACTCGATCAGCACCGCCAGCCCGGTAAAGAAACCACCGGTCGGGCCCATGGCCTGCCGAGCAAAGCTGTAGCCACCACCAGCAGCCGGAATCGCCGCCGACATTTCCGCCAGCGACAGCACCAACGTCAGGTACATCACCGCCATCAGCACTGCGGCGATAGCGAAGCCGGCCCAGCCCGCCTCTGCAATACCAAAGTTCCAGCCGGCAAAATTACCGGAAATAACATAGGAAACACCCAACCCGGCAAGCAGGATGGCTCCTGCACTGCCGCGCTTGAGCTGCCGTTTGGCCAGATAGGCCCGATTGTCATGGGACATGATCACTCCTCAACCCAGATGATTACCACAACGTGAGCAACGCCCTCCCCGGCGTTACTCGGAAACCAGAAAATTGCGCCGGCTGGCGCCATGCTCGATCACCGCCGAGGCGCTGCGATCTTTCAGCCCCACGCCGGAGAGTTGTAGGCGCTGCGCCTCACGCAGCAGATACAGCGCCCGGTGTGCCGCCTCAGCCCAGGGCAACCCGGCAGGGCGCACGTTGGAAATGCAGTTGCGCGCCGCATCGGTCAGCCCCGGACGCGGCGCCCAGGTCAGATACAGACCAAGACTGTCCGGCGAGCTGAGCCCTGGGCGTTCACCCACCAGCAGCAACACCGCGCGCGCATTCAACAGCGCACCTATGTCATCGCCAATCGCCACCCGGCCCTGCCGTACTATGCTGATCGGTGCCAGTTGGCAGTCGGGAACCTGCTCAGCCAGCAGAGCCAGAAAAGCCTCAAGAAAGGGTGCGGCGTTCTGCTGTATCGCCAGCGACGACAGCCCATCGACTATGACGATGGCCAGATCGCTCGGCTGCTCAATGGCCTGGGCAATCAGCAACTGGCGTGAAGTCTCATCCAGACGCCGGCCCAGATCCGGGCGTTGCAGATAGGTCTGGCGGTCACTGGCCTGGCTGTGCAATTCCAGCGGCCGGCCCTGCGCCGCCAACGCCGGTACCCCAGCCAACGCCGAGCACAGCGCCGGCACATCCAGAGGGCAGTGCACGGCATCACGCGCCTGGGCATGCGATAGTTGAAAGGCCAGCAACTCGCTGGTCGGCAGGCTGATGCCGGCCCGCCCCAGACCGATACGGGCATCGGTAAAAGCACGCAGCCGCCGCCAGGGGTTTTCAATGACGGTAGGTTTCATGCCCGGCCTCCCGGTAATGCCCGCAGTGATCGGGCGAACGGCTCAGGTAAGGTCTCGTGCAGAATGTGCCGATCAGCATCACGCATGATCTGCATGCGCATCAGCCACTGTTCAAACTCAGGCGCAGGGCGCGAGCCCAGTACCCGGCGCACGTAGAGTGCATCGTGGAACGAGGTGGTCTGGTAATTGAGCATGATGTCGTCCGAGCCGGGGATGCCCATGACGAACGAGCAGCCCGCCACCCCGAGCAGGGTCAGCAGATTGTCCATGTCGTTCTGGTCGGCCTCGGCATGGTTGGTGTAGCAGACATCACAGCCCATCGGCAGGCCAAGCAGCTTGGCGCAGAAGTGATCCTCAAGCCCCGCGCGAATGATCTCCTTGCCATCGAAGAGGTACTCCGGGCCGATAAAGCCAACCACGGTATTGACCAGCAACGGGCTGAACTTGCGCGCCACCGCATAGGCCCGAGCCTCACAGGTCTGCTGATCGAGCCCGTGGTGAGCATTGGCCGACAGCGCACTACCCTGCCCGGTCTCGAAATACATCACATTGTTGCCGACACTGCCGCGCTTGAGGCTCAGCGCTGCCTGCTGGGCCTCAGCCAGGGTGGCGAGGTTGAAACCGAAGCTGCTGTTGGTCGCCTCGGTGCCGCCAATTGACTGAAATACCAGATCCACCGGGGCACCGGCGTCGATGCACTCAATGGTGTTGGTTACATGCGTAAGCACGCAGGACTGAGTGGGAATCTGGTACTTCTCGATTACCTCGGCCATCAGCGACATCAATCGCGTGGCCTGGACCACATTGTCGGTTGCCGGGTTGATGCCAATCACCGCATCGCCATTGCCGTACAAAAGACCATCGAGAATGCTTGCGGCAATACCATTCACATCATCGGTCGGGTGGTTCGGCTGCAACCGGGTCGATAGCCGCCCCGGCAGGCCAATGGTGTTGCGAAAGGCGCTGACCACATGGCACTTGCGCGCCACCAGAATCAGGTCCTGATTGCGCATGATCTTGCTAACTGCCGCCGCCATTTCCGGGGTAATACCAGCGCGCACCGACTGCAGCAGTTCAGGCGTAGCCTGATCACTGAGCAGCCAGTTACGAAAGTCACCCACAGTCAGATGGGCAATCGGCGCGAAAGCCACCCCATCATGCTCATCAATGATCAGCCGGGTGACTTCGTCCTGCTCGTAAGGCACCAGCACTTCATTGAGAAAGGTCTTGAGCGGCAGCTCGGCCAACAGCATCTGCGCCACCGCGCGCTCTTCAGCCGACAGCGCAATCACCCCGGCCAGGCGGTCGCCAGAACGTGCAGGGGTCGCCTTGGCCATCAGTTCAGCCAGATCACGGAACTGATAGGTGTGGCTACCCAGCGTGTAACGATAGGCATAACTCATGCAGTAACCTCGGGCATGCAAATTGCTGTGACCGAAATCAATGCGATGGCTGTTCCAGCCGTCTATCAAGATTTGGCAAATTTGATTTTTATTATTTAAATCAGATAGTTATAAATACACATCAGTAATCGACCAGAGTAGGATGGCTCTACCCCACAAGCGAGCGCGCAACCATGCAGCATCCAACAACCGTGAACGCACCAAACTGGAGCACGCGTGAGGCACAGGACGCCGATGAACATGCGCACAACCTGACCAACTGGCAGCAGGAATACGACCAGTTGGGTGGTGGACGTTTCTATGGCCGCATCGATGAAGTGGCACTGGAGGGTTGTCAGCTGTTCCGCGAGCACACCAACCGCGCCCTGCGTCAGCAATGCAATGTCTGGAAGGACGCGCTCTGGCTGGGCATTCCTGTGCAGAATGCCGATTGCCGCATCAACGGCCTGCCGCTCAGCGCTGAGCAACTGATGTGCCGCCCCGGTGAGCGCGATTTCGAACTTATTACCCCGGACAGCTTCGACATCTACGGCATCGTTATCCGCGAGGAAATGCTGCTAAAGCTTGCCGAGCAGCAGGAGCGCCGCATTGACCTGACCCGGCTGGCCGACAGCCCGCGTCTGAGCGTCAACAAGGGGCAACTCAACCGCATCCGGCAGATATTGCAGCAAGTGCTTGATCTGAACGCCCGTGGCCTCGGCTCCAGCCAGCAACGCCAGTTAGCCAGCGAAGCGCTGCTCGATTTGCTCGACAACAGCCCGCAGGCCGAACACAACGCGCCGAGTTACGCCCGGCGCAAACAGGTAGTGGACCGGATCAAGGTCTTGATCCACGAGCAGCCCGACGCCGACTTGAGCATTCCTGAACTCTGCCAGCGCCTGCACGTCAGCCGGCGCACCCTGCAATACAGTTTTGAAAGCATCCTCGGTATCAGCCCGCTACAGTTTCTGCGCAGCGCCCGCCTCAATCAGGTACGCCGCACCCTCAGCAACCCAGCGCCAGACAGCACGGTCGCAGCCATCGCCGCGCAGCACGGCTTCTGGCACCCCGGCCAGTTCGCCCGTGATTACAAAGCGTTATTCGGGGAAAATCCCTCGGAGACGTTCAAGCGGGTGCAGCGCCGAGGCTGACAGGGTTATCGGCCCCGTGCGCCCTCATCTACCTGGCGCGCGACCATAAACACCTCATCAGCGGAATAGAGATCACGGATAGTAGCCTCCACCTGCGCCCCCAGGGTATCGCGGTAGAGTTTTTGCGCGTGGTTGTCGGCGCGGGTATTGACAATCACATGCTTGAGACTCGAGCCCTGACGCACCAACTGTTCACGCACCAGCGGCAGCGACTGCACAATCAACCGGCGCCCGATACCCCGCCCCTGGGCCGTCGGCAGCACCGCCAACTGATCCAGTTCCAGCACAGCCTGATCACGAAAGCCGCTCTTCTGCGCCCAGAGAATGAAACCCAGCACCTGCCCTGCCTCTTCGGCCACAAAACACAAGAAACGCGGAAACGCCGCCAGCGTCGAAGCCAGCCATTGCTCCGACTGCTTCTGCCGCACAAAAGCCAGACGGTGGACCTCGGCTGCAGCAGAGAGGTCATCGGGGTGCATGGGGCGGATATGCATAATGAAAACCGTAAGTTATGAATCAGAACATGCGAAACACAGTTTACACAAACCAGACCTACGCCTTCTTTCTCACTGAAATTTTGAGGCTAACTGTCACTATTGAAACTGCAACCTCAGCGTATATCATGACTCGCCATGCAGGTTAGCCTGCCCCTTTTTCCGCCAACGCCAAGGAGTGACTGTGCGCATTTGTGTTTTTTGTGGTTCCAGCAGTGGTAATCGGCCCGACTATCTCGAAGCAGCCAATCAACTGGGTACGGCACTCGCCAAGGCGGGGATTGGTCTGGTCTATGGTGGGGCGCAGGTCGGCCTGATGGGCGAAGTCGCCAATGCGGCACTGGCTGCCGGTGGCGAAGTCATCGGGGTAATCCCCAAGGCACTGGTGGATCGCGAGCTGGCCCATGAAGGGCTGACTAAACTCAAGGTGGTCGGCTCCATGCACGAACGCAAGGCCATGATGGCCGAGCTGTCCGACGGTTTCATTGCCCTGCCCGGCGGCGTCGGCACTTTTGAAGAGCTGTTCGAAGTCTGGACCTGGGCCCAGCTTGGTCATCATCGCAAGCCCTGCGCAGTGTTCAATGTCAGCGGCTATTACGACAAGCTGATCGACTTTCTAGACCACTGTGTCGAGCAGGGCTTTTTCAAGCCGGTGTACCGCGACATGCTGATCGTAGAGCCGAGTGTCGAAAGCCTGCTGCAGGCCGTAAGCGACTATCAGCCACCCCGCGTGGTGAAATGGATCAATAGCGAGCAAACCTGAACGCAGGCAAAGATTGCACCGCAGCGGCAAAGGTCGCAGGATAAGCGCATCCGCCAGCGCCGAAAGCGACCTGATGCCAATAACGACATCCAGCCCACCCATTCGCCAGCCCTGCCCTCCCGGCACCTGCATTTGCAACCGGGATGCCCTGCTGGACAACCCCGCAGCCGACCCGCGCATTCTGCTGCTGACCCAGCATGAAGAAAAGCGCCTGCTGGCGCGACTGGAAAACTGTGCCAGCCTGGACGACCTGCGCAAACTGCAACAGCGCATGGAGCAACAACTGGGGCTACGCACCGAAATAACCCCTGGCCACAACGAAGTGCGCAGCATGCGCGGCATCCGGATTGTGGTCCATGAGCAGGACGGCTTATGCCGTAAAATCCGCCAATCCATCCCGGCCGCCATTCGCCGGGGGCTGGAACGTAATCCAGAAGTTGCGTACGAGCTGCTCAACGAGCACGATCTGCTCAGAGGAACCTGAGCAGATCCCAGGAGTGCTCATGCGCTACGCAACCGCGCAGCCGCCTTGCTCAAAGCCTGTTCCGTCGCGCTCCAGCCCAGGCAACCATCGGTGATCGACACCCCGTAACGCAGCTCAGCCTTGAGCGGCTGGCAGCCATCGAACAGATGACCTTCGAGCATAACCCCACGCAAGGTGTTGTCGCCTGCCAGGCGCTGATCAATGACCGAGTCAAGCACCGCCGGCTGCTTGAGCGGGTCTTTGCCACTGTTGGCATGGCTGCAATCGACAATCAGCTTGGCTTCGATACCCTGCTTGTCCAGCGCAGCCTTGGCCTCGGCTACTGCCGCCGGATGGAAGTTGGGGCCCGCGTGACCACCACGCAGGACCAGATGGGTGTCAGGGTTACCCTGAGTCTGGATCAGCGCCGGCAGGCCATGATCGTCGACGCCGAAGTGCTGGTGCGGATGCGCAGCCGAACGCATGGCGTCGCAGGCAATCGCCAGGCTACCGTCAGTGCCGTTCTTGAAGCCAACCGGCAAATCCAAACCGCTAACCATTTCCCGATGGATCTGCGACTCACTGGTACGAGCGCCAATCGCCGCCCAACTGAGCAGATCATCCAGGTAACCGGTCGCCAGTGGCTGCAACAGCTCAGTCGCGACCGGCAAGCCACGCTCAGCAATGGCCAGCATCAACCGCCGTGACAGCGCCAGCCCTTCGGCCATATCACTGCTGCCATCCAGATGCGGATCGTACAACAGGCCTTTCCAACCTACTGTAGTGCGCGGTTTTTCAACGTAGGCGCGCATCACCAGCAGCAGTTGATCACCGACCTGAGCATTCAACTCGGCCAGGCGGTCGGCGTATTCCAGTGCCGCCACCGGATCGTGCAGGGAACAGGGCCCCACGATCACCAGCAGACGCCGGTCGGCACCATCGAGTACGGCGCGAATGCTGTTGCGTTGTTGCTCAATCTGCTCGGCAAGCGCAGCCTTGAGCGGCAGGCGCTGGCGCAGAATGGCCGGAGTTGGCAGCGGCTGGCTGCGGCGACGGGCGGGTGACGAAGTATCGATCAGGGTCAGGTCGCGGGCTGACAGGGCGGTAACGGTAGCAGTCATGATTCGGGTTCCTTGGCCGGGCGCCTCTCGCGCCTCGGCACTAGCGAAGTGTTCGTAAATGGTGTCCGGATGTGCAGGCGTTAGCGCTGCTAAATCGCCAGGTGCGGTAATAACCCGAGTAGGTGCGGTAAGTGTTCATCTGTGCTGTCCTCATTGCTGCATGGCAAAAACAAAAAACCCCGGTCGGGTTGCCGACCGGGGTTTTGCTGTGTCTGGTGGCGACCCTGAAACACGGGCGCCTGTTGGGGTATCAGGCGCGCAAGCGGCTAAACCAATATCCAAAATAGAAATACCCATTGCCCAGCAACGACAGCGCACAAACCGCCGCAGCGCGAAGGGCGCTGGTGCGAGTAAGGCTGTGTGCAATGCTGGATGACATGGATAGCTCCGATTTAACTGAGTTCGACTCTAACGGATCAGCGGCTGGCCTGGCAAGTCCCAGATAAAATACTGATCCTGGGAGCCTTGAGCATCTGCTCAAGGCAGGGGATGCAGCGAGTTCTCAGCGGGAGCAGATGCTCCCGCCTCCCAGGAGGAAAGCCCAGAATCTCAACTCACCACCCGATAACAAGGCTCATAGGCCGTGCCGCCTGGAAGTTTCATTCGCTGCTGGTCGACGAAGGCCTGCAGCAGTCGGTCGAGCGGTTGCATCACACTGGGGTCGCCATGAATTTCATAGGGACCGTGTTGCTCGATCAGGCGGATGCCGCGGTCCTTGACGTTGCCGGCAACAATGCCGGAGAACGCCTGGCGCAGGCTGGCAGCCAGTTGGTGGGCCGGCAGCTCTCGACGCAGTTGCAGGGCTGACATGTTGTCGTGGGTCGGATCGAACGGACGCTGGAAGCTTTCGTCGACCTTGAGTAGCCAGTTGAAATGAAAGGCATCATCACGCTCACGGCGGAACTGGCTCACGGCCTTGAGCCCTTTGGCCATCTGCCGGGCAACCTCCGAGGGGTTGTCGATGATCACCTGGTAACGGGCCTGAGCCTTGTCACCCAGGGTAGCGCCAACAAATTCATGCAACTGGCGCAGATAGGCCTCGGCGCAGCGCGGACCGGTAAGAATGACCGGGAATGGCAGATCGGCGTTGTCCGGGTGCATCAAAATGCCGAGCAAGTACAGAAACTCCTCGGCAGTCCCTGCTCCACCAGGGAATACAATGATCCCGTGACCAACCCGCACGAAAGCTTCCAAACGTTTTTCGATGTCAGGCAGGATCACCAGTTCGTTGACGATCGGGTTGGGGGCTTCGGCGGCGATGATGCCGGGCTCACTCAGGCCCAGGTAGCGGCCGTTAATGATTCGCTGCTTGGCATGGGCGATGGTTGCCCCTTTCATCGGCCCCTTCATCACTCCCGGACCACAGCCGGTGCAGATATCCAGGCTGCGCAACCCCAGTTCATGACCAACCTTCTTGCTGTACTTGTATTCCTCGATGCTGATCGAGTGCCCGCCCCAGCAGACCACCATTTTCGGCTCTACCCCAGGTCGCAGGGTGCGGGCGTTGCGCAGCAAGTGAAAGACGTAATCGGTAATCCCCTGCGAGCTGCTCAGGTCAGCCCCTGGCTGGCCCAGATCGCTGGCGGTATAAACGATATCGCGCAGAGCGCTGAACAGCATTTCCCGGGTGCTGGCAATCATGTCACCATCAACGAAAGCATCGGCCGGGGCGTTGATCAGCTCCAGCCGCACCCCTCGGTCTTCCTGATGAATGCGGACCTCAAAATCCCGGTAGGCTTCCAGCACCGTCTTGGCGTTGTCGCTTTGCGCTCCGGTGTTGAGAATCGCCAGGGCACACTGGCGAAACAGCTCATAGGCACTGCCCGAGCCGACTTCACTCAACTGCTGAACTTCACGTTGGGACAGGGTTTCCAGGCTACCCTTGGGGTGTACCGATACTTTCTTGACTACATCTTGGCGCATGCATTTTTCCAGTCAGAGGTTCCTTTATCCCCACATACTACCAGCAGCAACGAGCCTCATACCCAGCCATCGTTACGCTTACGTCGCCGGAACATGCTCGGCAGGATCAACCCGGCCAGCAAGCCGACCCCGGCAATGCTCCCACCGTAGACCATGTAATCCATCATCGCCCCACGATTTTCATCACCCAGGCGTGCCTGGACGCTGCGCAGCTCTGACTGAGTGGCACTCAACTCTTCATTCAAAGCGGAGCGCATTGCCTCCAGCTCTTCGATCAGGGCCTTGCGAGAGTCCAGAGTTTCCTGCATGCCCTGCACCCGGGTTTCCCAGGTTTCATTGATGCTGCCCAGCTCAGCACTGAGCTCAGCTACTCTCTGTTCCAGTTGCGGCAAACGCTCGGCCTGCCCCGGTACTTCTTGCAAATCGGCGCTGGGAATCCAGACCAGGCTGCCTGACTCACTGCGTACCTGGCTGTAATTGCCCTGGCTGGCTACCAGTTCAACACGCTGCCCGGACTGCAGGGTACCAACGATCCGATAGCCATCGGTCGGGCCACTGCGCACGTAGGTGCTCAAGCTATCGCTGACCCAGCGAGTATTGTCACTCTGGGCCTGAAGAACGCCGCTGAACAACAGCATACCGCCCAGCAGGCAGGCCACCGGCACATAGCGCAGACGGGAAGAACGATTGAAACGGGGTACTGATGCGGTTAGGTGACGAGTCATGGGCATACATATCTTCAATTCAATACGGATTTCCCCTTCGATAACCTCGCAGGGTGTCGAAAGGCGGTACAGTCAAGCTCCACTTATGGGCTCCGCCAGCCAAGAGACATTTCAATTTGTGTCAAGTTCACTCCTGGCCCGAGATCCGACCATACTCATCCGAGCCAGGCATGGGAAATGAATGCGCTACCCAAGCGTCCGGCTTGTGCGCTGGCTCACACCTGAGCGGTACCATGCACTCAGAAAAACACAGCCACTGAAGCTAAACGGCCTGTTCCAATCTATAGTCAACTACAGGGGATGGAATTAACCGACAGTTGCACGGTCACTATGGTTATAGACCAGCATGACCGGGCTGAACCCCACAGGTTCTCCGCAAGGAGCCGACATGGCCAGGCAACCTATGGCATTACCCAGTTTCGATGAACTGCGAACTATGGCCGAACAGCGGCCGGATGACCTGGAACGTCTGCGCGAACGCATGATCAACGAAATCCTTGAAGACCTGCCCGAACCTAGGCGGCGGCGTCTGCTGGGATTGATCTTTCGGATCGAATTGGAACGCAAACGCGCCAAGACTCCCATGCAAGCCTGTCTCAAAATCTCGCAAATGATGATGGACTCGGTCTGCGAATTACGTGAAGTCATGCTCAACGGCCCTTCCGCTCAGCGCTCTGAATCGATCCAAGCCCGGATTATCCCGTTCAAACCTCGCCAGACCAGACACTGACACTGGTTGCTGGCCCGAGCAGCTCCACACGGCCTACACTGTGCGCCCCACTACCCTTTTCCGGACCCGCATGAAACTCAGCGCAAGCCACCTTGAACAGATCAGCGGATTGACTCTCGGACACTACCAAAACCAGGCCGAAAGCTTTCGCGCCGGCACTTGGGAGCATGACGTCAGCCAAAACATCGACGCCCTGCTACGCCACATACCAGGCCAAGCCCCTTTTGATTTGCTCGACCTGGGCTGCGGACCGGGGCGCGACCTCTGCACCTTCAACCAACTCGGGCACCGCCCCATAGGTCTCGACGGCTGCCCCCGATTCGTCGAAATGGCCCACCAGGCCAGCGGCTGTGAAGTCTGGCATCAGGATTTTCTTGACCTGCAATTGCCTGGCAACCGGTTTGACGGCATTTTTGCCAACGCCGTACTGTTTCATATCCCCAGTCAGGAGTTGCCCCGCGTGCTCAAACAGCTTTATGCCAGCCTCAAGCCAGCCGGCATCCTGTTCAGCTCTAATCCCCGGGGCAATAACGAAGAAGGCTGGAACGATGACCGCTACGGTTGTTATTACAACTGGCCCACCTGGCGTGCATTGCTGCAGGACGCCGGGTTCATAGAGCTCGAACACTACTACCGCCCCCAGGGTTTACCCCGCGCCCAACAGCCCTGGCTCGCCAGCGTCTGGCGCCGCCCAGCCCCCTGACTCAACCACACCTTTGCCCGCATGCCTTCGCGACCGCAGACAGCTCCTACCCCAAGCACACCGCACCACCGGTAGGAGCGCTCTGCGAGCGCGAACAGATCTGTCTGGTAGTAATAACCAAACATCACACCCGGCAATAAAGCCTCTCACCCCCACCAAGCCGACTAGAATCGAGAATCAAATCACAACAACAAGGATGCTCCATGCCAGGCCGCTTCTCCCTGACAGTACTCGCTACCCTGATCAGCACTTGCAGCTTCGCTGCCAGCTATTCGCCCCCTGAAGTTCTGGTTGCGCCATCTGCATTCAAAGGAGTCCATGGTCTGGCCGTAGACCAGCAAGGTCGTCTGCTGGCCGGCAGTGTGGTAGGCAACAGCATCTATCAGGTCGATATAGAGACGGGCCAGGTGAGCACCTTCATTGGCCCGGACCAGGGACAGGCCGATGACATCGCCATTGGCCCGCGCGGGGAAATGGCCTGGACCGGTTTCTACTCAGGCCAGGTGCTGTACCGGGAAACTGATCAGGCCCCCATCAGGGTGCTGGCTGACGGCCTGCCGGGTATCAACTCGATTGCCTTCAACCAGGACACCGGCGCCCTTTATGCCAGCCAGGTATTTCTCGGCGATGCGCTGTGGGAAATTGACATCAACGCGCAGCAACCGCCACGGCTGATAGGCAAAGACCTTGGTGGCTTCAACGGCTTTGAGGTGGGACAAGATGGCTGGCTTTATGGCCCCCTGTGGTTCAAGGGACAAGTGGTTCGCATTGATCCTGCCAGCACCAGACAAGAAGTGGTTGCCGACGGATTCGGCACCCCGGCGGCCGTCAATTTCGACAGCAAGGGCAACCTGTACGTCGTCGACACCCTCACCGGGCAGTTGCTGCGCATCACTGCCGAGAACCGGCAGGTCGAACAGGTCGCCCAGCTGGCCAGCTCGCTCGACAACCTGGCAATTGATCAGCAGGACCGCATTTTCGTCTCCAACATGGCCGACAACAGCATCCAGCAGATCAACCCGTTAACAGGTGAAAGCCGTGTGATTACCCAGGGTGATCTGGCCGTACCGGCCGGCCTGACCCTGAGCGAAGACGCCAAGACCCTCTATATCAGCGATATTTTTACTTTTCGCGCGGTTAACACTGAAACAGGTCAGGTTCGCGATATTCGCCGGGCCCACGGATCTGACGTCGAGTACCCCACCGCTGTTGGCCTGGGGCAAAAGCAGTTGCTGCTGACCAGCTTCGCCACTGGCACCCTGCAAATCCTGAACCGCAGCGATTACAGCACTCAGGCCATGATCCATGGGCTCAACGCGCCCAGTGCCGCGGTCGAGCTGGAGCCCGGCCGGGTGGTGGTCAGCGAAATGGGGGCAGGCACCCTGGTGATACTCAGCGGCGAGCAATGGCAGGAACGACAGCCCCTTGCTCAGGGTCTGCAAGGGCCAGTACAGATGGTCCGGGGCCAGGATGGCATGCTCTACCTGACCGAGGCTGCCGGTTTCCTCACCCAGGTAGATCCTAGTAGTGGTCAAATCACACGCCTGGCCCAGGACCTATTGATGCCTGAAGGACTGGCCCAACAGGCCGATGGTCAGTTCATCATTGCCGAAACTGCCGCCCAGCGCCTGACCCTGGTGAATCCGGAAAACGGCGAACGCCGAGTGCTTGCCGAAAACCTGCCGATCGGCTTCCCCGCCGGCCCCGGGATGCCACCCAGCGGTATCCCGACTGGCGTGGCGGTAGATAACAACGGAGTGATTTACTTCGGCTCGGATATCGATAACGGACTGTATCGAATAAAGCCCGAACACTGAGCCATCCTGCCCCTCCGAGCCGTCAGACAGTTCCAGCATCGCGCAGGTGCCGGGCGGCACTCCGACGACGCTACCCAGGCCACCCTCCGATCTCTGTATTTCAGTGGCCGGCAATCACCTGCCTGAGCACGTAATGCAAAATCCCGCCAGCCTTGAAGTAATCGATCTCGTTACCGGTATCGATTCGGCACCTGGCCTTGAACTCGATACGCTCGCCGTTGGTGCGGGTGGCTCTTACGTTCAGCAGTTGCCCCGGCTTGAGTTCATCATCGATACCCAGCACATCGATGACTTCATGACCGTCCAGCTCCAGGCTGGCCACCGACTCACCATCAACGAATTGCAGCGGCAATACCCCCATGCCTACCAAGTTGGAGCGGTGAATCCGCTCGAAACTCTCAGCGATCACCGCCTTAACCCCCAGCAGATTGGTGCCCTTGGCCGCCCAGTCACGGCTTGAGCCAGTACCGTATTCCTTGCCTGCCAGCACCACCAGCGCAGTGCCGTCACGCTGGTAACGCATGGCGGCATCATAAATCGACATCCGCTCGCCGCTGGGCACATGGATGGTCTCGCCGCCTTCCTCCCCAGCCAGCATCAGGTTGCGGATGCGAATATTGGCGAAGGTGCCGCGCATCATCACTTCATGATTGCCGCGCCGCGAGCCATAGGAGTTGAAGTCTTCGGGTTTGACGCCCAGGCTCTGCAAGTACTCACCCGCGGGCGAGCTGGCCTTGATATTACCCGCCGGCGAAATGTGATCAGTGGTGATCGAGTCACCGAACACCGCCAGCACGCGGGCTTGCTCAACCGGCTCAAGCCCAACCAATGGCTCGTCGATCCGCTCGAAAAATGGCGGGTGCTGAACGTAGGTAGACTGGCTATCCCACTGGTAAGTCTTGCCTTCACCGACCTGAATAGACCTCCAGTGTTCATCGCCGGTAAACACATCGGCATAGCGCTCACGGAACATGCTGTCCTCGACCAGCGCCACGGCCTCGGCGATTTCCGCATTGCTGGGCCAGATATCCTTGAGAAATACCGGTTTGTTGTTGCTGTCCAGCCCCAACGGCTCATCGTGCAGGTTGATTCGGGAACTGCCAGCCAGCGCGTAGGCCACCACCAGCGGCGGCGAAGCCAACCAGTTGGCCTTGACCTGCGGATGCACCCGGCCTTCGAAGTTGCGGTTGCCGGACAACACTGCCGAAACCACCAGATCCTGCTCACTGACCGCCTTGGCAATCGGCTCCGGCAGCGGCCCCGAGTTGCCGATACAGGTGGTGCAGCCATAGCCGACCAGATTGAAGCCCAACTGATCCAGGTAGTCGGTCAGACCAGCCTTGAGCAAATAATCGGTGACCACCTTGGAACCCGGCGCCAGCGATGACTTGACCCATGGCCGGCGTTTCAGCCCACGCTGCACAGCCTTTTTCGCCAGCAGCCCGGCGGCCATCATCACGCTTGGATTGGAGGTATTGGTGCAGGAGGTAATCGCCGCGATCACCACCGCGCCATGGCCCAGAGTGAACTCTTCGCCAGCCATGTGCACCGAAGCCAGACCCCGGGGGCTACCAACCGCCGTACCGCCACCCTCGCCTTCCAGTCTGGCCTGATCCTGATCGGCCGGAGCCACCTGCAACGCCAGCAGTTCATTGAAGGCCTTGGGCACATCGCCGAGCGCCACACGGTCCTGCGGCCGTCGCGGCCCGGCCAGGCTGGCCTCAACCTGGCCCATATCCAGATGCAGCGTGTCGGTGAAAAGTGGCTCATGACCCGGCTCACGCCACAGACCCTGGGCCTTGCTGTAGGCCTCGACCCGCGCCACCAGTTCATCACTGCGCCCACTCAGGCGCAGATAGCCCAGAGTCACGTCGTCAATTGGGAAGAATCCACAAGTCGCGCCATACTCGGGCGCCATATTGGCGATAGTCGCCCGGTCGGCCAACGGCAGATCAGCCAGGCCATCGCCATAAAATTCGACAAATTTGCCGACCACACCCTTCTGGCGCAGCATCTGGGTCACGGTCAGCACCAGATCGGTAGCGGTCATGCCCTCGCGCAACTTGCCGGTCAGCTTGAAGCCGATCACCTCGGGGATCAGCATCGACACCGGCTGACCCAGCATCGCCGCCTCAGCTTCAATACCGCCAACACCCCAGCCCAACACCCCCAGGCCATTGACCATGGTGGTGTGCGAGTCGGTACCAACCAGCGTGTCCGGATAAGCCCAGCGCTCGCCGTCACGCTCTTCGGCCCAGATACTCTGGGCCAGATACTCAAGATTAACCTGATGGCAGATACCCGTGCCCGGTGGCACCACCCGGAAATTGTCGAAGGCCTTCTGCCCCCAGCGCAAGAACGCATAGCGCTCACCATTGCGCTGCATCTCGATGGCGACGTTGTCATGAAACGCCGAAGCATCGGCAAAACGGTCAACCATCACCGAATGATCAATCACCAGATCAACCGGCGACAACGGGTTGATCCGCTGTGGATCACCACCGGCCTTAGCCACCGCCTCACGCATGGCTGCCAGATCAACCACCGCCGGCACCCCGGTGAAATCCTGCATCAGTACCCGGGCCGGGCGGTATTGAATCTCACGATCGGAGTGCCGGGCCTTGAGCCAGTCAGCCATCGCCTGAATGTCATCCCGGGTGACAGTCACGCCATCCTCGTGACGCAACAGGTTCTCCAGCAGCACCTTGAGCGACATCGGCAAGCGGCTGATATCGCCCAGTGCCTGAGCAGCTTTGGGCAGCGCATGATAGCGATAGCTGGTGCTTCCAACCTGCAAGGTGCTGAGGGTATCCAGACTGTTGGGCATGACCGCAACCTCCTTTTAGTGGTAGTTCTGCATCAGGCTTATGCTCTACTGTTATACTCACCACGGTATGGCAGTACAGAGAACATTTATCCCGGCCTTACTCAAGAACCCATGACTCAGGCCGATATACCCAGCATAGACAAGAATCTCGGCCACCGTTGCCCAATGGCCACCCGCTGCACAGGACACCCCCATGCGTAACAACCAGCCCGTCACTCAACGCGAACGCACTTTCAGTGACAGCCAACGACTGATCTCCACTACCGACCTCAAGGGCATCATCACCTACTGCAATGACGCTTTTGTGGACATCAGCGGTTTCAGCCGCGAGGAGCTGATCGGCAGCCCGCACAACCTGGTCCGCCACCCGGATGTTCCTGCCGCGGTGTTCGAACACATGTGGAAAGACCTGAAAGCCGGACGCAGCTGGATGGGGATCGTCAAGAATCGCAGCAAGAACGGTGACCACTACTGGGTCAACGCCTTCGTCACGCCAATCTGGGAGAAAGGCCAGGTGGCCGGTTTCGAGTCGGTCCGGGTCAAGACCACTGCAGGCCAGGTCAGCCGTGCCGAGGCACTGTACAGCCGCTTGAACAAGGGCCAGAAAGCCATCCGCACTGACTGGGCCGGCAGCGTCTCGCAAGTGCTGCCGGTCACCGCCCTGACCGCGCTGGGTGCAGTTGCTGGATTGGCTCTGGGCGGCTGGGGCATTGTACTGGCAGCAGCGCTGGGCGTACCTTCGGCCTTTGCCCTGAAAGCGCTGCACGAGCAGCGACTGCAACGCATTCTGCAAGCTGCCGACAACAGCATCAGCGACCCACTGCTGGCCCAGATGTACACCCCTTACAACGGTACACTGGGACAACTGGAAATGGCCCTGCACAGTCAGCAGGCTCGGTTGCGTACCTGTCTGACCCGGCTGCTCGACAGCGCCGAGCAACTGCGCCTGCAAGCCGGCGAAGCCAGCCACCTGGCCGGCGAAAGCCACAAAGGTCTGAGCCGGCAACGGCAGGAAACCGATCTGGTAGCTACCGCCATCAATGAAATGGCAGCGGCCACTCAGGAAGTTTCCGGCAACGTCCAGCGCGCCGCCGAAGCCACCCGTGACGCCAACGAACTGGCCAACCACGGCAAGGTGGTGGCGAGCAAGACCCGCGACGCCATCGAACTGCTGTCCGCATCGGTCAACTCGGCCGCCAGCGTCTCGGCGCAACTGGCCAGCGATGCCAAGGAGATTGGCACCGTGGTCGATGTGATCAAGGGGATTGCCGAACAGACCAACCTGCTGGCCCTCAACGCCGCCATCGAAGCGGCCCGGGCCGGTGAGCAGGGACGTGGTTTTGCCGTGGTAGCCGATGAGGTCCGGGCCTTGGCCAGCCGTACCGCCGACTCAACCGAGCAGATTCATGGACTGATCGCCAACCTGCAACAGGCTGCCCAACGCGCCGTGGATACCATGCGTGCCGGCAACGAGCAGGCTGAAGTCGGGGTGGCTCAGGTGATTGAAGCTGATGAGGCGCTGGATGGCATTCGCGCGGCCATCGAACGGATCAACGACATGGCCAACCAGATTGCCAGTGCCGCTGAAGAGCAGAGTGCGGTAGCAGAAGAGATCAACCGCAACGTGGTGAATATCGCGACCCTGTCCGACACCACTGCCGATCAGGCCCAACGCAGCGCCAGCCTCAGCCAGGAACTGGCAGGCACCGCCGCCAATCAGGCCGCACTGGTAGAGCGCTTCAACCGGCGTTGATCGGCCCCCGGGAGGCGGGAGCATCTGCTCCCGCTGCGAACTCTCTGCACCCACATCCTGGAGCAGATGCTCCAGACTCCCAGGCGGCTCAAGACTCCCGAGCTTCCGAGCAAAAGCTGCGCGCTGTTACTCCACTGTCACCGACTTGGCCAGGTTACGCGGCTTGTCCACGTCGGTGCCCTTGACCAGGGCCACGTGGTAACTGAGCAACTGCAACGGAATGGTGTACAACACCGGTGAGATGCAGTCCTCCACCCAGGGCAAGGTATAGGTCACGCTGTTGCTGTCGTCGTGGTGCTCCACGGTTTCACAGGCGAAGGTAATCAACTGACCACCGCGCGCGCGCACCTCTTCCAGATTGGACTTGAGCTTTTCCAGCAGACTGTCGCTGGGCGCCACGCTAACCACCGGCATGTCCTCATCTACCAGCGCCAACGGGCCGTGTTTGAGTTCACCTGCGGCGTAGGCTTCGGCGTGAATATAGGAAATTTCCTTGAGTTTGAGCGCCCCTTCCATGGCAATCGGATAATGCGGGCCACGGCCAAGGAACAGCGCATGATGCTTGTTGGCGAACCGCTCAGCCAGCGCAGTGATCTGCGGCTCCAGCCCCAGCGCCTGCAATACCAGGCCCGGCAGGCTGCGCAGCGCAGCAACATTGCGCGCCACCAATGCTGCATCCCCACCACGCACCTGCACCAGCGCCGTGGTCAACCACAGCAGCGCCACCAACTGAGTAGTAAAGGCCTTGGTTGAGGCCACGCCAATTTCCGGGCCAGCATGGGTCAACAGCCGCCAGTCAGCCTCGCGCACCAGTGAGCTGCCGGCCACGTTGCAGATCGCCAGAGTAGCCAGATAGCCCTGATCCTTGGCATAGCGCAGCGCCGCCAGGGTGTCGGCGGTTTCTCCCGACTGGGAGATGGTGATCAGCAGCGTACCGTCAGGCACGACAACAGTGCGGTAGCGGTACTCACTGGCCACCTCGACCTGACAGGGAATCCCGGCCTGCTCCTCAATCCAGTACCGCGCCACCAGGCCCGCATGATAGCTGGTGCCACAGGCAACGATGTGAATGTTACGGATCTCGCCCAGGCGGGTTTCCGCTTCCGGGCCCAGCACAGCAGTCAGCACATGATCATCGCCCAGAGTGCCTGCCAGAGTGTCACTGATGGCATCGGGCTGTTCGAAGATCTCCTTGAGCATGTAATGCCGGTACTCGCCCTTTTCCAGGCTGTGCGCGGCATGTTCATAACGCTTGACCGGGCGCTCAGCGACCTGATGATCACGACTCCAGATATCGCAGCCGGTGCGGGTGATACGGGCGTAGTCGCCCTCTTCCAGATAACGGAAGCGGTCAGTGACCTGCAACAGCGCCAGCGGGTCAGACGCCAGATAATGCTCGTCGCTGCCCTCACCAATCACCAATGGGCTGCCGGCACGGGCGCAGTACAGAGTTTCCGGCTGGTCCTGGTGAATGATCGCCAAGGCGTAAGCACCATGAATATCGCCCAGGGTCGCGCGGAAGGCTTCAAGCAAGTCTTTCTTTTCACCGTAATAGTGCGCCAGCAGGTGCGCTACCACTTCAGTGTCAGTTTCCGAGGTGAAGCTGTAACCCAAGTCGATCAAACGCTTGCGCAGCGGTGCATGGTTTTCAATGATGCCGTTATGGACAATCGCCAGACGCTGCGACAGGTGCGGGTGAGCATTGTGTTCGGCCGGTTTGCCGTGAGTAGCCCAACGGGTGTGGGCAATCCCCAGATGACCGCCAGCCGGCGCGGCCTCCAATGCCTTTTCCAGCTCGATCACCTTGCCTACCGCACGTACCCGCTGAATGCTCCCGTCGCTGGCCAGAACCGCCACGCCAGCTGAGTCATAGCCGCGATATTCCAGCCGGCGCAGCCCCTCAAGCAGGATGGGGGTGATATTGCGCTGAGCAATGGCGCCAACGATTCCACACATGATGATGTCCTTGATGCAACGGGCAAAGAAAGTCGGAGTTTAACACGAGCGTCGCAAGGCATATGCCCCCTGCGCGCCCGAGTGGTTAGCTGCGGTAGCCTTGCGGATTCTGCGACTGCCAGCGCCAGGTGTCGGCACACATTTGCTCAACTCCCTGCTTGGCCTGCCAGCCCAGTTCGGCTTCGGCGCGTGAAGGATCGGCGTAATAACTGGCCACATCACCAGGACGGCGGTCGACCAGCTCATAGGGCAAGGCCTTGCCGCAGGCCTGCTCAAAGGCACGCAGCATATCCAGCACCGAACAGCCCTGCCCGGTCCCCAGATTGAAAGCCCGAACACCCTGCCCCTTGGCCAGCCACTCCAGCGCCCGCACATGCCCACTGGCCAGATCCATGACATGGATGTAATCTCGCACGCCGGTACCATCGGGCGTCGGGTAGTCCGAGCCGAATACCTGCAGCGCCGCACGCAGCCCCACCGCTACCTGAGCAATATAGGGCATGAGATTGTTGGGAATACCACTGGGATCTTCACCGATCAGGCCGCTGGGGTGAGCACCAACCGGGTTGAAGTAACGCAGCAGGGCAATATTCCAGCCCGGCTCGGAACGCTGCAAATCCTTGAGCAGTTCCTCGATCATCAGCTTCGAGCGGCCATAGGGGTTGGTCGCACTGGTAGGCATATCCTCACGCAGCGGTAGCTCGGTAGGGTCGCCGTACACCGTAGCCGAAGAACTGAACACCAGATTGCGCACCCCGGCCCGCTGCATAGCCTCACACAGGGTCAGGGTCCCAGCGACGTTATTGTGGTAATAACGCAGCGGCTGCTGCACCGACTCGCCCACCGCCTTGAGCCCGGCAAAGTGAATGACAGCTTCGATCGCGTGTTCGGCAAACAGCCGCGCCAGCAGCTCAGCATCCAGAATATCGCCTTCCACCAGGGTCAACGGCTTGCCGCTGATCTGCTCGACCCGGCGCAGCGCCTCAGGGCTGCTGTTGCTGAAGTTATCAAGCACCAATACCTCATACCCCGAAGCCTGCAGCTCGATACAGGTATGCGAGCCGATATAGCCAGCCCCACCAGTGACCAGAATGGTCTTACCCATTGCTCAACTCCCCTGCCCCGGGTTTACCGCCCAGTGCGGTCAAAGACTTCAATTAACACGCACAGGTTACACTCACCAGGGATGAACTGCACAACCCAGGCACACTGCATCCCGGCAGGAGCGGCCTACGACCGCGAAAGCAAACTCAAAGGCGACGGATAGCCGCCAGCAGCACTTCGGTCTTTGCCTCCATCAACGCCTGATCTGCCCGGCTCTCGACGTTCAGGCGGATCACCGGCTCGGTATTGGACGCGCGCAGGTTGAAGCGCCAGTCGGCAAAGGCCACGCTGACACCGTCGGTATAATCCACATCCTCGGCGCCAGCGGCGAACTGGCGTTCGATCTCCCGCAACACCGCAGGCGCATCGGACACCTTCAGGTTGATCTCACCGGATGAGGGGTAAGCGGCAATCCGTTCATCGACCAGCGCCGACAACGGCTTGCCCTTGCGGCACATCAGTTCGGCCACCAGCAGCCAGGGGATCATGCCGCTGTCACAGTAGGCGAAATCACGGAAATAGTGATGCGCACTCATCTCGCCACCGTAGGCCGCATCTTCCTTGCGCATCCGCTCCTTGATAAAAGCGTGCCCAGCCTTGGTCTGCACCGGCACCCCACCGTTGGCCTGCACCTGCTCCACGGTATTCCAGACCAGCCGCGGGTCATGGATGATCCGCGCGCCCGGCTCCTTCTGCAGAAACGCCTCGGCCAGCAGACCGACGATGTAATACCCCTCGATAAAACGGCCCTGCTCATCGAACAGGAAGCAGCGATCAAAGTCGCCATCCCAGGCAATGCCCATATCAGCCTTGTGCGCCAGCACCGCATCCCGGGTCACCGCCCGGTTTTCCACCAGCAGCGGATTGGGAATGCCATTGGGGAAGCTGCCATCAGGCTCATGGCAGATCTTGATGAATTCAACCGGCACGCCCAAGCGCTTGAATGCTGCCTCGATGGCATCCAGAGCTGGCCCAGCAGCGCCATTACCGGCATTGACCACCAGCTTCAGCGGCTTGAACGCGGCTGGATCGATATAGCCCAACAGGTGCTCGACAAAGGCCGCTCGGGTATCCACCTGCTGATAACTACCACGTGCCGCTTCCGGCACCGAGGGGTCGCGGCCATCGACCAGATTGATCTGCATCTGCTCGGCCATGGCCCGGATGTCGGCCAGGCCGGTGTCGGCAGAAATCGGCCGCGAACCCTCGCGCACCAGTTTGAAGCCGTTGTAGTCGATCGGATTGTGCGAGGCCGTAACCTCGATACCGCCATCCACCCCCAGGTGGAAGGTGGCGAAATAAACTTCCTCGGTGCCGGTCAGCCCCAGATCCAGCACCTCGACGCCTTCGTCGCGCAGGCCATTGGCCAATGCCGCCTTAAGGGCTGGCGAGGTTTCCCGCACGTCGCCACCCAGCACAATACGCTTGGGCGACAGGAACCGGGCAAATGCCCGGCCAATGCGATAGGCGATGTCATCATTCAGCTCCGTGCCAAGCTGACCACGGATGTCGTATGCCTTGAAACAGGTCAAAGTGGTCATGTGATCTCCATATAAAAAGCCAATAGGTTTTACTTGGTCATCACGAGTGGCGTAGCTGCGTGGTGATCCATACGCACTCTGGATTGCCACGTCGCTACGCTCCTCGCAATGACGCGAAAATGGGCCACCACGTCGCCGCACCCTGCAATGACGTGAAAATGAGCCGCTAAATCACCGCACCCTGCAATGACGTAAAAGACGCGCCCCAAGCACTCGCATCAACGAGCCCCCCTCTCCGTCATCACGAGCGGCGCAGCCGCGTGGTGATCCATGCGCACCCTGGATTGCCACGTCGCTGCGCTCCTCGCAATGACGCGAAAATGGCCGCCACATCACCGCACTGACGATCAAGGAGCACAGATAAAGTCGGGCTGGTTTATTTATGATTGCCCTGAATAAACGCCAGCAACCCTTCGGTAGAAGCATCGCTGCGTTCGGTGACAGCTGCGCCGCGCAAACGCTCAAGAGTCTGCACGGCAATGCGCTTGCCCATTTCCACCCCCCACTGATCGAAGGGGTTGATATCCCACAGTACCGATTGCACAAACACTTTGTGCTCGTACAACGCAATCAGCATACCAAGAGTGTACGGCGTTAGCTCATCCAGCAACAGGGTCGAACTGGGCTGGTTGCCGCGATAACGCTGATAGGCCGGCAACGCTTCCGGATCATCCAACGCCCCATCTCCCAACGCCAACAGGCGCGACTGGGCCAGACAATTGGCCAGCGCCAGTTCATGCTGGGCCAGAAGCTCACGCGCAGCCACGCTGTGGGCCTGCTCACGGTAACGCCGGGCCGGCATGATGAAATCGCAGGCCACCGCCTCGGTCCCCTGATGCAGCAACTGGTAAAACGCATGCTGGGCATTCGGACCCACGTCGCCCCAGATAATCGGGCAAGTTGAATGCTCAACCGGCGTACCGTCGCGCCGCACGCTCTTGCCGTTGGACTCCATCTCCAACTGTTCCAGATACAGCGGCAACTGTTTGAGCCGGCCATCGTAGGGCAACACCGCCAGCGCGTTGATACCCAGCACATTAACGTTCCAGACCCCGATCAGAGCCATCAGCACCGGCACATTCTGCGCCCAGTCGGCCTGACGGAAATGCTCATCCACCGCATGGGCGCCCGCCAGCAAGTCGCGAAAACCCTGCATGCCCACCGTCAAGGCAATCGGCAGACCAATCGCCGACCAGAACGAATAACGTCCACCGACCCAATCCCAGATCTGCAGTTGGTTGTCTGGCGCAATTCCCCATTCGGTCATCTTGCCAGCAGCCGAAGATACCCCAAGAAAATGACAATCCAACAACCCGGCACAATCGCCCAACGAGCGCTCCAGCCACTGCCTGGCCGTCGCAGCATTACTAAGCGTGTCCACCGTGGTAAAGGATTTGGACGAAATCACAAACAGCGTCGCGTGCGGGTCCAGGGTGCGCAGCAACTGGGCCAACTGACTGCCATCCATGGTCGATGCGAAATGCATGCGCAGCGGCGCAGCCGTATCAGCAGCAAAGTCTGCCAACGCCTCAGACACCATCAGCGGCCCCAGGTCAGAGCCACCCACACCGATATTGACCACATCGGTGATAACCTCACCGGTCGCTCCACGCCATTGCCCGGCATGAATCTTGGACACCAGCACGTCCATCCGCTCAAGCTGGGCCTGCACCAGCGCAGTGACATCCTTACCATCAACCAGACAGGTCTTGCCGGTAGGCAGGCGCAATGCCCAGTGCATGGCCGGGCGGCCCTCGGTATGGTTGACCGGCTCACCGGCAAACAGGCGATCGATCCAGCCGCGCAAATCATAGGCCTCAGCCAGCGCAAACAAGTGCTGCAAGGTGTCTTCATTCAAACGCTGCTTGGAAAAATCCAGCAGCAGCGGTCCCAAACGCCGGTGCAAACGCTTGAAGCGCTCCGGATCGGCGGCAAACAACCGGGCCAGGTGCTGACCCTGAATCTGCTGACGGTGCTGCTCAAGCGCCGCCCACTGGGTTTCATTCACTGCTGTCATCAACGCCGTCCAATGCCGTAATAGTCGAACCCATGCTCACGGACAAAATCCGGGTCCCAGATGTTGCGCCCATCCAGCAGCAATGGTGCTTTCATGCTATGGGCCAGACGCGGGAAATCCGGGCTCCAGTAAGCCTTCCATTCAGTCAGCAGCACCAGTGCATCGGCCTGTTCGGCAGCGCTGTAGGGGTCATCATGCAGAATCAGATCGGCACGCTCACCGGCCCAGCTATGCAACTCGGGCAAGGCTTGCGGGTCATGCACATGCACCTGCACACCCTGCGCCCAGAGCGCCTCAAGCATGCGCAACGAAGGCGCGTTGTCGATCCGCCCGGTTTCCGGCTTGAATGCCACACCCCAGATCGCCACCCGACGGCCCTTGAGATGAGTGCCATAATGGCGCCACAGCTTGCGAAACAGCACCTCTTTCTGGCGCTCGTTGATCCGCAACACCTGATCGAGCAACTGGGCCTGCATACCGCTGACCTCAAGGGTCGAAGCCAGGCTCATCACATCGCGGGAAAATTTCAAACCACCAAAGCCACAGCCCGGATACAGATAGGCCTCGCCGATCCGCGAGTCCGCCCCCATACCCAAACGCACCCGTTCGATATCCACACCCAAGGTATCTGCCAGATTGGCCATATCGTTCATATAGCTCAAACGGGTCGCCAGCATGCCGCTGATCGCCAGCTTGGTGAACTCCGCCTCACGCGGGCGCATCACCTGCACCACATCGCGGCGGCGATTGAACGGCCGCAGCAGTTCCATCACCTGACGTCTGGCCCACTCTGAATCAGCGCCCAGCAGCCACTGCTCGGCCCGCAGAAAGCCCTGCAGCGCCGCACCTTCGGTCAGCAGGTCCGGCAAGCTGATCACTTCATGGTGCGCACCAGCAGCAAACTGGTACTGATCAAGGGTAGCCTGCAAAGTCTCGGTCGAGCCAACCGGAAAGGTCGACTGATTAACTACCAGCCAGTCGCCCTGCACCTGCGCAGCCAAACGCCGCAACAAGGCATGGGCCTGTTCAACCCGATTGGGCGCTTTGGCCAACCACAGCACCTGCCCCACCGCTGCCGGCAACTGTTGCGCATCGCCTAGCCGCAAGCGCCCAGACGCAATCTGCTCAGCCATCAATTCCATCAGCCCCGGCTCACGCCAAGGCAAATGCCCAGCCTGCAACGCCGCCAACTGCTGGGCATCGCTCACGAACAGCGTCACCGCATGCCCGCTCGAAGCCAGCGCCGCAGCCGCCACATGGGCGCACAGAGTGTCGCCGTATACGTCGATATGCATGTACAGGCTCTTATTAATATTGGCGAATCAACGCCTTGAACGCCTCACCCAGTTGCGCGTGGGCCGTGCCGTAGGCCAGCGTGGCCTCCAGGTAGCCGAGCTTGCTGCCGCAATCAAAGGAGCGGGCCTGAAGCTGATAGGCTTCAACCGTCTGTTCGGCCAGCAGTGCTTCGATGGCATCGGTCAACTGAATCTCGCCACCAGCCCCTGGCTGGGTCTGATCAAGCAGGTCGAAGATACGCGCCGGCAATACATAGCGCCCGACCACCGCCAGGTTGGACGGAGCCTGATCACGCGGCGGCTTTTCCACCACCCGCTGCATCGCCGCCATACCGCCCGGCTGAATCGGCTGACCGCCAAGGTCAACCACCCCGTACTGGTGCACCTGCTCCATTGGCACCGGCTCAACCATGATCTGGGCATGCCCGGTCTGGTTGAAGCGTTCGGTCATTTGCGCCAGGTCTGGAGTACTGCCCTGCTTCACCAACACATCCGGCAGCAACACCGCAAAGGGCGCATCACCCACCACCGGGCGGGCGCAGGCAACCGCATGGCCCAGCCCCAGGGCACGGCCCTGACGTACGGCCGACACCTTGAGCTGTGGCGGCGCAATGCTGCGCAATACCTCCAGCAGCTCATGCTTGCCACGACGCTCCAGCTCGGCTTCCAGCTCGTAATTAATATCGAAGTGATCCTCGATCGCCTTCTTGCTGGCATGGGTCACCAACACGATCTCGGTAATCCCTGCCGCCAGCGCCTCTTCCACCACATACTGGATCACTGGCTTGTCGACCACCGTGACCATCTCTTTGGGGATGGCCTTGCTAGCCGGCAAAAAACGAGTACCCAGCCCGGCAACGGGCAACACCGCCTTGGAAACTTTCACAGAAACTCAAACTCCTAACCAGACTCAGTTGAGTCTTTCCAGTCTTCAACTATTTCAGCCGCCTAATACCCAGCGGGGAAGCCAACCTCAAAGCGGGCCGCCAGTTTTGCCAACCTCTTGTCGAGAGTCCATAAACGGCAAGCAGGCGTAATCAATGCGGAAGCCAGCAGCGATATGTCCACCCAACCACAGCCCAGACCAAACAGTTGCTCCCTGTCGATCAAAGCCATGACCTCGTCATTTGTCGCCGTAACTGCAGGCTCCAGCTGAGAGAGTGCGGTAAAAGTTTGCTGGCGCGATGGTGGCGTTCCACAAGCCAACTCACCAATTACCATCGAATGTGTCAGCACCCGATCCTGCAGCAACAGACTAACCAAGCTCTCGTTAGCCCTCTTGAAATGCGACACCCAGACGGAGGTATCAACCAGAACATTCACTCACTGTCACCCGCCGCTCGCCTACGCGGTATCGTCTTCATCTCTGGGGCTGTACCACCAAGAGCGGCCAAGCGCTTAGCCGCCTGAACACGCACAAAAGTACGCATGGCCTCACGGACCAGGTCGACGTTACTCACGTCCGGTCCCGCGAACGCCAAAGCCTGCTGATATAGCTCATCATCAATGGACACTGTTGTACGCATCGGCATTCTCCAATCATCAATACCATCACCAGCTTGCATCACAATTGATGATCAAGCAACCCTGCTTTAAGGGTACACCGTTACCCCAACCCGTTGGATATGTGCCAGAAAATCAGGATTTTCGATATGGTGCATCAAGACCAGATCAAGACTATAGGGCGCCACCAATTCATCCAACGTAGCCGCCAATTTCAGGTAATCAGCAAACGCCAGAGAAGGCGCATCCAGGCACAAATCAATATCCGAATTCGGGCGATGAGTGCCCAAGGCACGGGAACCAAACAGCACCGCCCGGCGCACAGCCGGACAAGACGCCAGCACATCCCGCACAGGCCCCAGCAGATTTGCTGGTAAAGATGAAACCGAATCAGCCGTTGTCACGCTGCTTCACCAAAGTAACCAGCAGCGCTTTCAGCAACGGGTGGTAGGTATTGAGAATTTCACCCGCGATCAAGCGAGCGGTTTCGCGATTGTAGGTATGGGAAGTCAACGTCCGGCTCTTGATCATGGCCATCCACGACGGCCCCTCAGCAATCAATCCTCGCTCGAATGCCAACCGGATAGCATCGCGGCTCCCTTGAATCCCGCCCTCACCCTGATACAGATAAAAATCCTTGATCGTATTCCAGGCCAACTCATAGGTATATTCGAACGCCTTAATCAAGCCCTGTTCTTCCAGCTTGGAAAGGCTGCGCTCATTATTCAACGCCACGGCCTCATCCAGTTCTTTGAAGGCCGCCTGAAAGTTCTGCAACCGCTGGTGCCAGCGAATATCCTGTGCCTGACTCATTGCTTTCAACCTATTCCCGACTATCCACAATCATAACAGAGCGAATCACAGCACCAACTTCCAGGTACCAAATCCTCCCCCCTACACCTCACGCTTCTTGTGCAGGTGAATCCAGTCAACGATTTCACCCTCGGGCCGGTAGCCGTCCACCAGTTCACGCAGCAGTTGGCGCACGGCGGTAAAATCCTCCCGCTCCACGGCGTTCATCAACCGGCCCAGTCCGGCCTGCAGCTCAGCCCAGTTCAGACAATCCTCGTTGGCGCGCATGATCATTGGGTGTTCGGTCATCGTTACATTGTCGCCAATCAGCAGCTCTTCATAGAGCTTTTCACCCGGGCGCAGGCCAGTGAACTCAATGGCGATATCGCCTTTGGGCGTTTTGCGATTACGTACAGACAAGCCCGACAGATGAATCATCTTCTCGGCCAGGTCGAGAATCTTTACCGGCTGGCCCATATCCAGCACAAACACATCCCCGCCCTGGCCCATGGAACCGGCCTGAATCACCAACTGCGCCGCCTCGGGAATGGTCATGAAATAGCGGGTAATCTTCGGATGGGTCACCGTCACCGGCCCACCCTGGCGAATCTGCTCACGGAAACGCGGAATCACCGACCCGGAAGAGCCCAGCACATTGCCAAAACGCACCATGGTGAAACGGGTACGGTTGACCTGATGTGCGCCAGAGGTATCGCCCATCAGTACCGGGCCTGGCTCCTGGCTGAGTGCCTGCAACACCATCTCGGCCAAACGCTTGGTGCTACCCATTACATTGGTTGGCCGCACCGCCTTGTCAGTGGAGATCAGCACAAAGTTCTGCACCCCGGTGCGAATCGCCGCCTGCGCGGTATTGAGAGTACCCATCACATTGTTGAGCACCCCTTCGGCAATATTGTGCTCCACCAATGGCACATGCTTGTAAGCAGCCGCGTGGTAGACGGTATTGACCCTCCAGGTCCGCATGACCTCCACAAGACGGCTGGCGTTGCGAATCGAGCCCAGAACCGGAATCAGCTCAACAGGCCAGGACTCACGCTCAATCCGACTGAGCAACTCGCTGTGAATGCTGTAAAGATTGTATTCGCTGTGCTCAAACAGAATCAGCGTACGCGGCTTCAACTCAATGATTTGCCGGCACAGCTCAGCCCCAATCGAACCGCCAGATCCGGTCACCATCACCGACTGATCAACCACGCACTGCTCACTCAAGGCTGCGATTGGCGGCACCGGGTCACGGCCCAGCAAGTCAGCAATATCCACTTCCTGCAAATCATCGACCTGAACCTTGCCACTGGCCAGATCCGTCACGCTGGGTACCGAACGAACCTGAACGGGGAAGCCTTCCAGGCTTTCGAGGATTTCGCGACGGCGCGCCCGACTTTCGGACGGTATAGCCAAAAGCACCTCCTCAACCCCCGTCTCCTCAATCATGTCTTGAATACGATTAGGGGAGTACACCTTGATACCTGCAATCACACGATTGGCAATGATTTCATCATCATCAACAAAGGCAACCGGCAACATTGACTTACCCATCCGCAGAGCCGCCACCAGTTGATTCCCCGCAGTGCCTGCACCATAAATAGCCACCTTGGGCAAGTTCTCATCACGCTTGGCAAAGGGCAAGCCACCCAAGCTATGCCAGTCGCCGAGAAAGTACTGACGCATCACCAGGCGCAAGCCGCCCAGCATGACCAGACTTATCCACCAGTAGTTAATCACCAACGAGCGGGGAATAACGACTGGCGACTCACGGTACCAATAAATGGCCAATGCCAGCAGCAGGGTAGACAGGCTGATTGCCTTGAGCATGGTCAACAGCGCCTGGTTGCCCATATAGCGCAACACCGCCCGGTACATGCCCATGCGAATAAAGATGGGAATGGAAAGCAAAGGAGTGGCAATAAACAACCACAGATGCCCTCCCAAAGGATGCACCAGCTCATCCGTACCAAGGCGCACCACAAAAGCCAGCCACAAAGCCAACCATATAAGCGCAGTATCAGCAGCAATCTGCAACAGCCGTTTATAGCGGCGACGCATACCCAACAGTTTTTCACGGATCATTTCGAACGCCCTCTGTATCGCAGAACCTCAAGCCCAGAGGTGGCTTATCCGCACTCACTATCACATTAGTTCAAGCTTGGCGGCGGGGTCTGGCATTTCTTTATATTGTTTACGACATGCACTCAGGCTTTACAGTTTCAGCACAGCCAGCGTTAAAGCGCAGAGCCAACCCCATCAACGGGAGATAGGCGACAATCAGCGCAAGTACTCCATCAACCCACTGCAACGCCGCAGCTACAGCCCAAGGCAGCAACCAAAGCAGGTTTATAGCCAACACCGAGAGGGTCACAACCCGATGGCTGGCATATTCACGAGCGGCAAACTGATAGGCATGGCTGCGGTGCGCCTCAAAAACCCTTTCGCGCCGGAGCAGGCGATGCAGCAGAGTCCAGGTCGCGTCGACGACAAACACCCCGAGCATGATCAGCCAACTCCAAAGCAACACCGGGTCAACCCAGGCTGCATGCAGCGTCAACCCACCCAGCATCAGCCCCAGAAAGCCACTACCGGCATCACCCATGAAGATTCTTGCCGGAGGGAAATTCCAGAACAAAAAACCGCCCACCGCTGCTGCCAGCAGCGTAGGGGCTAAAGCAAGCACCGGCTGGTCGAGCAAAAAATAAATCGCCGCGCCGCCCATACACACGGTTATCGCCTCGACACTGGCGATACCATCAATACCATCCATAAAATTGTACAGATTCAGCAGCCACACCAGAAACAGCGCGGCCAGCGCATAACCCAGCCCCCCCAGTTCAAGCACATGCCCCAGCAACACCAACGGCGGCAGCTCCGGCAACCAGTACAGCAGCCAGCATGCACCCAGAAAGTGCGCCAGCAGCCGCCAACGCGCAGCAATGTGGCGGTGATCGTCAACAAAGCCAACAATCGCAACCCAGGCGCCAGCCCCCCAGAGCGCAATGACCATGGCCCCAGCCATAACGCCAAGCCACTCCATCAACGGTAAAACAAGCAAAAAACTGACCACGATTGCCACACCGCCTCCGCGAGGGGTGGGTATCTGATGCGAGCTGCGAGCATTGGGCACATCCACCAGACTGCGGACCAATGCATAACGCCGCAAACGAGCGGTAAGCCAGCCAGCCAACGCAATAACCATCACCAGCAAGACCAGAAGACTCATTTTTTTATATTATCCAGATAGCTCTGAGCGACCACGGCCAATGCATCATCCACCGGCACAGGAGGCTCCCAGTTCAGCAATTCGCAGGTTTTTCTCATATCAACCTGGAGTGAACCACAAAGACGTGATGCTACATCCTGCTTGCCCAGCAATGAGGCTCCCCAGCACAACAACGTGGGAGGTACAGGTAACAGTCGAGCGGGCTTACCTAACGCGCTACCCAAACGCCGAAGCAGCTCGGTTGTCGACAAATCCTCGCCATCACTGACCAGAAAAACCTGATTGGCCGCCGCCGGATGATCAACACAGGTCACCAAAAGGTCAACCAGGTTATCCCGCGCCACCAGGCTACGCAGATTATTCGTAGCCCCCAACGGCAAAGGTATTCCCCTGCTCAACCAGTTCAGCATCCGTTCAAAATTGGCCTTTACCCCCGGCCCGTAAACCAACGGCGGGCGCACAATTACGATCTCCAGCCCAGTTTCACGCCCCAGAGCCAGCAACCCCTGCTCAGCCTCCCACTTGGACTGAGCGTAGGGATCACATGGGTTGGGCTTATCTTGGGCCGTGAATGGCTGCCCTGGCGGGGAGTATTCACCGTTAACCTTGATCGAACTGACAAACACAAAGCGCCTGACCCCAGCACTGGCCGCCTGCCGTGCAAGCGCCAGAGTCGCTTCAACGTTGACAGCGCGAAACGCCTGCAAAGAATCGGAGACAGACTCGTGCATCACATGCACACGGGCCGCGCAGTGCACAACAACGTCCACGTCCTGCACAGCCGCTGACCAGTCAAAGTCAACAGAACTGGCCAGATCTGGAATCGGAAAATACTCTGCCGCTGGCGGCAGGCTCAGAGATTGCCGTGCAGCGCAGCGCAGCTTAGAGCCGTCAGCCAACAACCGCATGGCCAATGCCCGGCCGACAAGACCGCTACCACCAGTAAGCAAAATCTTCATGATTGATTCGGCCCGGCAAGCAGGCTACGAATATCAGCAACCATATCTCGCATGATCAGTGCACGCGAAAAACGCCCCACAAACCCGCTACGATCACTGTGCTCCAGTTTGAGTTGCTCCAACCCCACCACAGCCCCATCCACATCCAGCGGAGCAAACACAGCCACGTTACTTAACTCATGCTGAATGAACTCAGCTGCATAGCCGCTGACACCCGCCAGAATCGGCTTGCCCGTCGCCGCATACTCAAACAGCTTGGACGGTAAAACTCGACGAAACGCCGGTAAGTCGTTCAAATGCAGAAACAGTACATCAGCATCCAGGTAATTCTGCCTCAACGATGCTCTGGCCACCGGCGGCAACAAACTTACTGTACTTATCTGATTTACCTGCAAAGCGTTGCGCAACGCCTCTAGTCGCCCACCATCGCCAATAACCTTGAAGCTCACACCAGAACCAAGACGTCGAGCCAGTTCAGGTAGAACAAGATGCAAGCCCTGACCTTCTCCAACATTCCCTGCATATAGAATGTTAAGACGACTGCCCGTCGTTACAGAAGCCTTACCGTTACTACCCAGCTCATCTGCTGCATAGTCAAATAACGAATCAACACCGTTTGGAAAGAAACTGAACGAGCGCCCTGGGTAACGGGCTTCGAAATAGGAAGCGAACCCCCTGGAAACCAAATTGACCTTATCTGCCCGCCCAATAGCCCAGCGCTCCAGACGATCCAGCACTGCAAGCACCGGGCGCCACAATTTACCAGGGTATAGATAACTCAGGGTTTCAACGAAGATATCGCGGATATCCAGATACAGCGCCGCCCGCTGGCGCTTGGCAATCCATGCCCCAAGCACCGCCGTCATCAGCCGTGAAGAAGTAGCGACCACCAGTTGATAGTCCTGGCCGCGCGCCAACCGACAGGCCTTGAACATGAAAACCAGCATCATCAGAGCCTGCCCGAGCAGGCCTGTGCGGATCTGTGGCAAGCTCACTCGGTGCAACCGCACCCCGGCTGGCAATACCGACTGATCATCATCAGGTCGCCAAGAACCATAGCGCGACGGCTCACCAGTAATCACATCCAGCGTATAGCCATCAGACTGGGCAGCCAGCTCATTGACAAGAGCCTGCGCACGAAAGGAGCCGGCACTCAGATCCGGCGGATAATACAGACTCAACATCAGCACTTTAGCCGTTGGCATAGGCACGGCTCTCACTTATCGACACAAGAACCGCCCGACAGCAACCTAGCAGGGTTTTCAATTACAACCTCAGCATCATAGTTCAAGCGCCCTACGGGTCAGCACCAGACGAGCTCTGGCACCATGTTCATCTACTCGACTATAGTCAGCCATCAACGTTGCATCCGGCTGGCCCTTGAGCACGTAATTGACCACATAACGGTCAGATTCTTTGCGACGTTCACGACGCTCATAGCCACGAGCGGAAAGTTCCCAGAAAAGCGCACGCTCCAGCTCGACATGGCTCACCGGGGACTCAACGGTGTAGCGATCAAAGCTACCTCGGTCATTGCGTCGCAGATCATAACGCACAATGCGCCCATCAAAAGTCAGCATGTTGCCGTCATTCAGCGTAATGGCATTCAAGGAAAGACTGGCAGCAGGCTTCACCGCCGTATCGTCGGATGTACCGCCCGAACCAGTTGACGAATCCTGGCAAGCAGAGAGGATAAAAGCTGAACACAAAGCCAAAGCAATTTTTCGCATAGATTTATAAGCCTAAGGCCCAAACAGTTAAATCAGAAATGCCATACAAAAGGTATTAATGCGACCGCCGTTGTGCCTACCAGCACACTCAGCGGAATTCCTATCTTTAAATAGTCGGAGAACCGATAACGACCAGGCCCATATACCATCAGATTGGTCTGGTAACCTAGCGGAGTGATAAAACTGGCTGATGCTGCGAACATCACCGCGATCACGAACGGTAAATAGTTCACGCCCAGCTGCTCAGCCAACGCCAAGGCAATTGGGAACATCAGCACCGCTGCCGCATTGTTGGTAATCAGCTCCGTGAATGCGACTGTCACCCTCATTGCATTGCCCAACGCAAAGGATGCAGCAATAACAATGAGGACCGGCAGATCTATATAGCGCCGAGCCTTACTGGCTGTAATACAGCGAGTAGCAATCATGGCTCCGGCAGCCAGGAAGGCAGCCTCCATTATTGACAGCAGACCGAATGCCGAAACCACAACCATTGCCAACAAGATGCCCAAAGCCAAGGGCGCCTTACGAAAGTCCGGAGGCGTAGAGTCATTCAACGCACTGACTAGCAGAAAGTCGCGGCGGAAACGGTACTGCTCAACAAACTGGTGACTTGCTTCAAGTAAAAGCGTATCCCCCATCCGCAAGCGAATATCACCCAGCTTGCCCGGAATACGGTTTCCTTCACGGGAAACCGACAGGATGACCGCATTGAACCGGGTACGAAACTTTGACTCCCGTACCGTTTTATCCAAGGCTGGAAACTCCGCGCCCAAGACAACTTCAACGATACAGCGTTGATGGTTCTCCACATCAAGCTTGTGGATACTGCCATTAGCCGGTTTCAACCCTTGGATACGACGCAACTCACTTGCACACTCTGGAGCACCGATGAAATATAGCTTGTCTCCTGGCTGCAGCGTGCGGTCCGGCTCTACAGCGGTGATCAATCGCCCCTGGCGGTCAATCTCCGCAAGATAACCGTATGACAGGCTACGCAGCCCAGCCTGGGCAATGGTCTTGCCCACCAGCGGCCCAGGGCTTTCCACTTCTACTTCGACACCGTACTCACGCACCAGCTCCAACTGTTCGGTGACCCCTCCCCGGCTTGGTAGCAACTTGTCAGCAAACAACACCATAAAGCCAACACCCACCAGCAACAGAGGTATGCCTACCCAGGCCAGCTCGAACAACCCCAAATGTGTGCCCGTCTCACTATGCAACAAGCCGTCGACCACCAAGTTTGTGCTGGTACCAATCAGCGTGCAGGTGCCTCCAAGAATAGTGGCGTAGCTAAGTGGTAAAAGCAGCTTGGAAGCCGAAATCTGCAAACGTTGAGACCACTCCTGAATCGCCGGAATGAACATGGCCACTACCGTGGTGTTATTCATGAACGCGCTGAGTACACTGGTTGGCAACAGCATACGAACCTGAGCACCCCGAATCGAATGGGGCTGCCCAAGCAAGCGTGAAGCAACCCACTGCACAGCGCCAGTCTCCTTCAAACCGGCGGCAACGACATAAAGCGTTGCGATGGTTATCACCCCGGTATTGGCAAACCCGACCAAAGCCTGAGGCGGAGTAAGAATTCCGCTGATAACCAGAAAGGCCAACGCAGCCATCAAGATCAAATCAGCAGGTATGCGGGTAACTGCCAGCGACAACAGCACGCCGGGGACCAGCACCAGGGTCAAAATGGCATCCAGTTCCACGTACTGTTATCCCCTGGCAGCGATCATTCGACCGGCTTACAGCCCCATTCAGGATAATTCTCCCGAATGAAGCGGTTAAGATTAACCTCCGCCGAACTATACACCCTGCCTGCAGACTGACCTGATTGCAGGCCGTCACGAATCATGCCCGCAGCCAAGGTCACATTGCTCAACCGGTCAATCAGGATAAAAGAACCGGTCTCGCGAGAGCAGGCATAAGCATCAAAGGGCACCGGCTCCGAAAGCTCCAGTTGCACCAGAGCAATGCTGTTAAGCGGTAGTTCAGCAGAACCCTGTGGAGCTTCGGTTTCCAGCGTGTTGACATCAATGACATGCTCAATCGCTGTCACATAGCCCCAGGTTGACTTACTGCCGATCTTGATGCCGTACTCTCTATTGAGCTGCATGGGTTTATCGCCCATCCAGACCAAGTGAGCCTCTAAACGCGCTCCCATACCAGGCAGATTGTTACTGTGCACCAGGATATCGCCACGGGAAATATCCACTTCATCCTGCAGGGTCAGCGTTACCGCATCACCTGGCCAGGCTTCCTGAAGCTCACCTTCGTACACATGAATCCCTTTGACTACCGACTGCTTGCCTGAGGGCAATACTGTCACTGGATCGCCCACACGCACCACGCCAGAGGCAAGCGTGCCGCAATAGCCACGAAAATCCAGGTTGGGACGGTTGACGTACTGCACAGGAAAGCGCAAGTCAGCCAGATTCACATCGGCAGCCACCTCCACATGCTCAAGAATCTCCATCAAAGTATTGCCGTGATACCAAGGCATATCTGGAGAGCGGTTGACCACGTTGTCGCCGTTAAGAGCGGACATCGGCACAAAGTACACATCTTGCAAGCCTAGCCGGTCGATAATGGCCTGGTATTGCCGTTTGATGTTCTCGAACACCTCTTCAGAGAAATCCACCAGATCCATCTTGTTGACCGCCACAACGATATGACGAATACCCAACAGACTGGCGATGAAACTGTGCCGGCGAGTCTGGGTCAAAACACCCTTGCGCGCATCGATCATGACGATGGCCAAATCACAGGTCGATGCACCCGTTGCCATATTGCGGGTGTACTGCTCATGGCCCGGGCAGTCGGCAATAATGAACTTACGCTTATCGGTGGAGAAATAGCGGTAGGCCACATCAATGGTAATGCCCTGCTCACGCTCGGAAGCCAGACCATCCACCAGCAAAGCCAGATCCAGAGCCTCGCCGGCATTGCCAAGACGCTCGTTATCCTTGTGCAAAGCAGCCAGGTGGTCTTCAAAAATCAGCTTTGAGTCAAACAGCAAGCGGCCAATCAACGTCGACTTACCATCATCCACGCTGCCGCAAGTGAGAAACCGCAGCAAATCCTTGTTTTCATGCTGATGCAGATACGCCTCGATATCTTCAGCGATCAATGTACTGGCATGCGACATATCAGAAATACCCCTCGCGCTTTTTCTGTTCCATCGAGGCGGCAGCATCATGATCAATGACCCTGCCCTGGCGCTCTGATGTAGTGGTCAGGAGCATTTCCTGAATGATTTCCGGCAATGTAGCGGCAGTCGACTCAACCGCCCCCGTCAATGGGTAACAGCCCAGAGTACGGAAGCGAACACTCTTCATTTCCGGTACCTCGCCAGGTTCAAGCGGCATCCGCTCATCATCGACCATAATCAGTGTGCCATTACGCTCCACCACCGGGCGCGGAGCAGAAAAGTACAGCGGTACGATCTCAATCCCTTCGAGGTAGATGTACTGCCAGATATCCAGCTCGGTCCAGTTACTAAGCGGAAACACCCGAATACTCTCGCCCTGGTTAATCTTGCCGTTATAAAGATGCCACAGCTCGGGACGCTGATTCTTCGGGTCCCAGCGGTGAAACTTGTCGCGGAAAGAATAGACCCGCTCCTTGGCGCGCGACTTTTCCTCGTCACGCCGAGCACCGCCAAAGGCAGCATCGAAACCGTACTGGTTCAATGCTTGCTTCAACGCCGCCGTCTTCATAACGTCGGTATGTTTGGCACTGCCATGTGTAAAGGGACCAATGCCCTGCTCCACGCCATCCTGGTTAATATGCACAAGCAGCTTCAGCCCCAGCTTTTGCGCCATGCGATCACGAAACTCAATCATCTCGCGAAACTTCCAGGTGGTATCCACGTGCAATAGCGGGAAAGGTGGTTTACCCGGAGCAAAGGCTTTCATCGCCAGGTGCAGCATCACCGCACTGTCTTTGCCGATGGAATAGAGCATGACCGGATTGTCGAACTCGGCGGCAACTTCGCGGATGATCCGGATTGACTCCGCTTCCAGCTGTTTGAGGTGGGTACGACGCGGTGGAGTCAGAGTCATGGGGTGTCCTCGTGGGCCACAGACGACCACTGTCGCTGCATGGCCTGGATAAAAGTAGCAAGTTGGTCACGCGGCAACTGATTGATGCCGGCTGCCGCCTTGCGCCCACCGCCAGTGGGGAACTGGCGCGCCAGCTCATCGGCTCCGCAACGACTGTTCAGCGGTGCCCGAATGCTCACTAGATAGTGCTCTGCACCTGCCTCGGTGAGCACTGCGCAGGCCTGGTCAGGAAAGCGGTTGGCCAGCTCATTACCCAATACCCCGCTCACCCGGCGAGCCCAAGGCTCGTCTGGCAACGCCAGCACCAAGGCTGTTTCACATTGATGCAAGGGGCTCATCTCAAGTCCCTGGGCCATGTCCTCCGTATAACCACGGCTCAGCGTACGCCAGACGTCAGGCTCGCTGTGCAGCAAAGTCAGCGGATCGGCATAGGGTAGCAAGGCACGAAACAGCTCCGCCGGATGGAAATACAGATCATCCACCGACGCACCGTAGCCGTTGTAATTGATGCAGATACCCAGATGCTTGAGCGCCTGTATCTGGGCAACGTCAAAACCTGACTGCTCGGCCAGTTTCTCAGCCACCGCGTTCAGATTATCGCCAAACGCAGCAGCTATCGCCCAGCCACGAAAACGCCCTGCCAGGTGCTGATCGATCAACAGGCTGGTGCAGGTTGTGGGCTGTGTATCGATGAGTGCTGTAAAGCCGGGATGCTCAGGCAACTGCTCGCCAGGATAGTGATGGTCACAGTAAAAAACGCGGCTACCCGCCTGCAGCAAAGCATCCACCGCATCGCGGTTTTTTTCCAGGCTAATATCAAGCGCCGTAACATCCAGCGCGGTATAGGTGGGCAATTGCCGCAACAGGCTTATGTCCCGCTTAACACCAGTGACAAGTACTGCATCACGTGGCTCGGCCAATCGCAGCTGCAGCAACGCACAAAGACCATCGGCGCCGCCGTTGAATACATCATACGCCTGCATCTCAAGCCTCCTTGAGTATGCTGCGCGCCTTCAGAAACGCCGCAATCTGATCGACCGACTGATCAAGCGTCTGCACTGAAGTATCCACTACCAGCTCAGGGTTGGCTGGGGCTTCATATTCCGAGTCGATACCGGTGAAATTGCGTATTTCACCAGCCCGTGCCTTTTTGTACAGCCCTTTGGGGTCACGCTGTTCACAGGTACTCAATGGCGTAGCCACATAAATCTCAATGAACTCGCCGGGCCCCACCAACTCACGCACCATACGGCGCTCAGCCCGAAACGGCGAAATAAACGCAGCCAGCACCAGCAGTCCTGCATCCACAAAGAGCGCCGCCAGCTCACCAATACGACGAATATTCTCCTGCCGATCAGCGTCGGAAAAACCCAGATCCTTGTTCAGACCATGGCGCAGATTGTCACCATCGAGCAGATAGGTATGGTGGTTAAGCTCGAACAGTTTTTGTTCAAGTGCGCTGGCCAAAGTGGACTTACCAGCCCCACTCAATCCTGTGAACCATATAATGCACGGCTTCTGGCGTTTTTGAGCTGAGCGCTGTTCCTTGGATATCCATTGTTTGTACCGAACTACATTATTTGTCATCCGCCACTCTTTTTATACGTAGATCAAACATCCATGGAAGTAGATGGAAAATTTGTTTCAGGTGATACCAAGCAACTCCTCTCGGCTTGGCTACAGACCTCAAGGAAATTGGCACCTCCTGAATGCGCCCCCCTTTTGCAAGTACCTCCAAGGCCATAACCCCACAGATACATTCACCTTTTAGCTCAAGCTGCCTGGCAAGATCGGTGCGTATGGCGCGCATCCCCGTCCCCGAGTCACCTACAGGTCCCTTCAACGAAGCAAGCCACGTAAGGAGTCGCTCAGACGGCCTGACAATTTTTTGACGATGCCCTTGCACCATATCGGCTAGCCCTTGGCGAATCGGAGCCATCAAAGCATCAATATTTTCTAGCGGCATTTCGCCATCAGCGTCTATTGTTAGAAGAATATCAGCGTCTGCCGAAGCAAAGCCTGTGCGTAATGCAGCCATATAACCCTGATTCGTTGGATGATATACCACTATTGCTCCCGCAGCCTCAGCCGCTTCCGCGGTACCATCTGTACTGCCGTCATCAACAACCAAAATTGCGTCCACTTTTCCTATAAGTTCAGCAACTACGAAACCAATACGATCAGCCTCATTGAAAGCAGGAATCACAGCAGCAGTACGCATACGTTTATCCAACACCATGTCTGAGCATTTTCTTTGAAATGATGTTAATAATTTTTTTTACCTAAAATTTCAGCATACACGGAAAATATTATTGAGCTCTCCGCAGCCCAGTTGAAATCATTAACAAACCCGCTAGCCTCAACTGCCAATCGCTCTCTAAGACATTGGCTATTGATCAAAATACAAAGGACCTCAGATAAGCCTCGGAAATCTTCTGGCTGCACCCACATACCTCCCTTCCCTGCAACAAACTCACGCCACAGTGGAAAATCACTGGCCACGAAAGGCAAGCCACACGCCATATACTCGAACAACTTGGTTGGCCTGGCTGCGGCATGGTCTCCTTCGTCAGCCAGCACAGCCAATCCGATGTCAGCACGCATCATATGCGCCAATACCATTTCATGCGGTTGCAGGCCAAGATAATCCACATACCTCCAAGAGGGATGGAGCTTTGCCTCCTCAAGGCAGGGTTCTAGCTCAGGCCCTAGCAGCCAGAGCCGAGTAGCAAAGCCCTTCTCGTTAAGCTCCTGCAACGCATCAAGCGTATTGAACAAGCCTCGCGCCCGGGACAGCCCCCCGGCATAGATCAAACGATAAGGCAGGGCATCGCGTGACAGGGTTGCAGCTTTGGCCCTGACCCTCTCCATCAGCGCCTCAGACAATACTGGAGCATTACGCAATAGCCGACAGCGTGAGGAGAAATGCAGAAGCTGGCGCTCTTGGGTTACCAAGGTGGCGTCGACCCAATAGCTTAATAGGCGCTCTGACAGAGAAACCAAGTACCCAAGCGGCCTGCGCAAAGGTCTTGGTAGCCAAGCGCGTAATAACAGACGCTGAGAGTAATCCTCATGAGTGTCGTAGATAACTGTCTTGCCCAGCAGTTTGAGTATGATTGCCACCGGGATCATATCGGGATTGTGCAGATGGTAGATATCAGCTCGCTCTTTCAATGCTGTACACAGCACCTGTGGCAAACACAAGAAACGCTGTAAGCGGTTGCGATATGTTGGCGCAGGTATAAAGGTCACACCATCAGTAATATGCTCACTCTCGCAGCGCATTAGCGCCTTAACCCGGTAGCCTGCCTCAGCCAAGGATGCACTTTCGCGCACCACTCGATTACCCCAGCAACGGTGAACAGGGGCTAGCATAAGTACTTTGAGCGGAGCTTGGTTCACCCCTGCAGTCTCGCTGATATATTGGGGTGACGACGCAACCACTTTTCCGGGTTCTGGCAAAACGCTTCATATTCAGGCATCACCTGCCTGGGCCTGCCATCAAGTACCAAGTGCCCTCGCTCCAGCCATACTACTCGGGTACAAAGTTTTTTGATCTGTCCGGCGCTGTGGGAAACCATTACCACGCATTTCGCCTTGCCCTTCATCTCGCGCATGCGCGCCTCGGCCTTGCGCCGGAATGAGTCGTCCCCGGTGGAGAGCACCTCATCGAGAATCAACACATCGGGCTGGATCACCGTGGCAATCGCGAACGCCAGGCGGCTGCGCATACCGGCCGAGTAGGTGCGGATCGGCTCATCAATGAACTCGCCGATCTCGGAGAACTCGATAATCTCATCCAGGTGCTGCAGCACATCTCGCCGCGACAGGCCCAGCAACGCCGCGTTGACGAACACGTTGTCGCGTCCGGACAACTCGTTGTTGAAGCCGATGCCGAGCGACAGCAACTGAATCCGTCCATGTCGCTGGATACTACCCAGATCAGGCTGCAGGATACCGGCCAGCAGCATGCCCATGGTGCTCTTGCCGGAACCATTGCGCCCGACAATCCCCAGCACCTCGCCCTCACGCAAGGTCAGTGACACCCCCTTGAGCGCCCGAAAGTCGCGATCCTGACGCTGGCGCAGCCAAGTATGCAGACGCACCCCGCGCCGATATGACAGGCTGACATCGATAACCTCGATCACCGGCTTGCCGAGCGACTGTTCTTTGCGCACCGGCGCCTGCTCCTGCGTCGGGACTACTGGAGCCGCGACCACAGGCGGCGAAAGCTCTGCCCGCGGCACCTCGACGACCGGAGAGGTTAGGCAGGGCTGCGGCCGGGTGGCATCGACCAGCAGCGGCAAATCGCCGACAACGCGGCATATATCCGCCGTGAAGGGGCTCAGATAGAACGGCGCCGGGAAACGAAAACCCGCCACCTCCGGCAGCAGATAGAGTTTGTCCTGTGCGCCGCTGCGCGGATCGAAGCGAACGATCTGCGAGGCGACCTTTTTCTTCTCGTCCTTCTCGAAGTTGAAGAACCCCGCATACAGGCCTTCGCCGTCGCCAGCCAGCCCGCGCAGATTGATCTTCAGCCCACGCGCGGCGAAGCTCTGGCTCGTCGCCTTGGCCTGCAATGCCTCGCCACCGGCGGACAGAGGCAGACCCAGCAGGCTGCCACGCTGTACGTCCAGCACGAAGTAGCGACCGTCGAGGAACAAGCCGGAATGCGGCGTCTCCAGCTGGTCCAGCAGCAGCTCTCCAGAGTCGTAGCCAATCACGCTACCTGTGTCCGACCAATTGCGAAAGGCTACAGTCAGGAACAACTCTCCGGCGGGGTTCTCGCAAATACCGCGGATATGCCCAAAACCGCTTTTGCCCGAGACTTTGGCCGGCACTTGAAAGTGCTGAGGAGCGATCTGCCAAAGGTGACGCCGGCCAAGGAATTCGCCCTCCAGGTCAAACTCCTCGATGCTTGCAAGGGCATTGCAGGCCACCAGCAAACGCCCCTTGCTGGTAGCGTGATGAACAGCCAGCAGCCCAGCGTCAGGACGTTTGTCCAGCACCCACTCAGGCAGCACCACCTCACGCAGCAAGCGGAACCAGGCCTGGCCTGCCACCGGGCTCGGTTCAATGGTGTAGATACGAAGACTCGACGGCGTCGTCACATACAGCCTGTTCCCTACGCAGCAGAGGCCGCGTAGCTGAGGCTGGCTCAATGAATTGGAGAGATCCTCGATCTGCAGGTACTGCAACCCCTGCTCGCTATCGAACACACCGATAGCCGACTTGTTGTCAAACTCAGAATGCAGAGAAAGAACGAAACGTGCCACATAAACCCCTAGAGCATCTTCACGATTCGATTGCTGCACAGCCGCAGATACAGCAGCCCCGCCTGCACCAGCAGCAGCGCCAGCGCCAACTGCACGCCGTACTGCAGCCAGTCGAACATCCCCCCGTCGAGAATCACCCGGCGAAACGCCTCGATGATCCAGCCAATGGGGTTGAGCTCGAACAGCAGCTTGGCAAAGGCGGGAATGTTATCCGCATCCAGCACCCGTGAAGTGGGGTACAGCACCGGACTGAGGAAGAACCCCGCACGGATGCCATACGCCACCAGTTTCGCGGTATCCGCGAAGAACACCTGGGTCACCGCCACGAACAGGCTGACCGCATAGGCGATAAAGAACACCAGCAACAGCAGCGGCATTACCGCCAGCGATTGCACGCCGAGGGTCACATAGGACCAGCACATGACGATCAGCATGCCTACCGAGGCGAAAAACAGCTGCACCGCACAGGGCACCGCGATCAACAGGCCCATCGGCGTACTGGTCTGGCGGATGATGCCGCGGTTCTTGCTGATCGCCGTGACCGCAGCGGACAAGGAGCGCGCGAAGAACTGCCAGGCGACGATGCCGCACAGCACGAACAAGTGGTAGTTCTCGCCCCCGCGCTGAAACACCACGCGGATGATGAAGTAGTAGATCGCCATCATGATCAACGGGTCGAGAAACCACCACACCCAACCCAGACGGGCCGAGGCTACCGTGGTCTTCACGTTGACCGAGAACAGCGTTACCAGGGCATGGTGGTAGTGCCGCAGATCCTTGAGCAGTTGCAGCATCAGCGGCCCCTGCCCTTTTCAAGTGTGCTGTTCATGGCTGAGCCAGTTCCTCGATCACGGCCCGGTAGATGCGCTCGCAATTGTCGCCGTCGCGGTGGCTGAACAGTTTGTCTAGACGACTGCGCTTGTCGGCAGACATCTTGCAGCCGCCCTCCAGGCACTGCTGTAGTTGCTGCAACAAGGCGTCCTCGGTGGTGACCAGTTCCAGTGCCAGATCGCGTTCGTAGTCCAGGTGCGGCGGCCCCGGTGGCTGTACCTCCCACTCGTGGCGGTCGAACATGTAACCCAGCACCGGCTTCTCCTGATAGAAGAAGTCGTACATCACGCTGGAGTAATCGGTGATCAGCAAATCCGCCTCGCGAATCAGGTGATGCAGCGGCTGATCGAGATCGCGGATCACATGAACCCGCGGCGAACCTTTCTCGAACTCGTCAATGAAATGCATCATGTTGAAATGCGGGCGGAAATACAGCTCCATCTGGTGCCGTTCCAGCAGTTCGGCCAGACTCACGCTGGTGAGGAAGCTGTTCCAGGCGTGGTAGTAGCGGCTGGCCTGAATCTGCTCCTGCCCCTTGAGCCAGCGCCGCCAGGTGGGTGCCACCAGAATCTTGCGCGAGCGCTCGGCGCCGCGCCGAGGCGCCAGGGCATCCAGCCGGGCGATGCCGGTGAGCTTCACCTGCTTTGGTGTGAAGCCATAGTGACCACTGAAAAACGCCTGCTCGATGCCGTTGGAAACGATCACCTGCGAGAAGTAGGGATAGTTCTTCCGCGTGTAGGTCATGGTCTTGTTGCCGGCCACGCCATGCTGCAGGAACACGTTCAGAGTCTTGCGGCGCAGGCGCGGCAGTGACTCGCTCGGATAGTCCAGGCCACGGAAACTGTCGGTGGACAGCATCACCCGCGCGCGCCACAGCAGATAGGCGTGCTTCCAGGAGTACTGAGCCACCACGTTGCCCAGCGGCGCCACGATGCCCCAGTGCGGCGAATTGCGCTTGAGCACGTAGAACACCGGCAGTTGCGGGTAGGTTTCGCGCAGGTACTTGAACAAGAAGTAGCCGTTGTCCTCGGCACTGCTGGCAATCCGCTCGTCCATCAGCCAGATGGCCTTGTTCGGTTGCAACGCCCCGGCCAGCTTGGCCACCGGCGCCGCCGCGAAGTACTTGAGCATCGGCAGGCCCTTGACCGTCGACGCCAGCTTCAGACACTTCGCCGCCAACAGGCTGATACGCGAGGCCACGGCAAATACTCGAGAGTTCTGGATTTTCTGTACCCGCTCGAAACGGGCCAGGCCCTGGAACTGCATACGCATCATGGGTTCGAAAAGCTGCGCCTTGGCGGCATCGGACTTGAGCAGGGTCAAGTAACGCGGTGAGCGCGGGGCGTTTTCATAGGCCACTAGCGCGTCGTACTCCTCAGCACTGAGCATGATGATGCGCACCTGCTCACGCAGCGCATAGTCTTCCGCAGAGCGCATATCCTCCGGTGACAATTTTTTCACCAGGCGACCGATGATGCCAAATATCTGCAATTGCTCGTCGTATGCAGACTGCTTGATCACTTTCAAGAAGCGATTGCCCACCAGTTTCCTGACCTCGGAGCGCAGCAAGCGCTGGTAGATATCCAACGCGTCTTTCTCGGCAAAAGCCCGCTCAAGGCTTTCGGTGACTGCTACGCGATCCTCGAAGAACTGCGGAGAGATTCGACTGGTACGCGAATCATCACGCCCGCGATAGTTGTAAACTACCTCAGGCAAAATGGTGATCACATCGCACTTCAGATACATCCTGGCCATGAAATCCAGGTCTTCGCCAGCCGTACCCTCAGGGAAACGCATCGCGTGTTTCTCAATGCTTTCCCGACGGATCAGGCGATTGCAGGCACTGATGTCCTGTATCAGCGTAGGCATCTCTTCTATGGTGGTGCATTCGATCAGTCGATTGAACTCACGCTGATGGACAGGAACTCCAATCCATTTACGCCATTGACTAAAAGACTGCTGAATGCCGCAGACCATGTCGCTGCCATACTTCTCTGCAGTCTCAACCATTTTTTTAAGAGAAGTTTCAGGCAAGGTATCGTCAGAATCTAAAAAAGATAGAAAACGGCCACTAGCATGCTGAATAGCTAGATTCCTCGCCGCCCCCTGACGCTTTCTATTCTGGGTAAAAACACGAATATTCTTATACCTTGCCGCATAGTCATGAAGCACATCAAGACTACCATCAGTGGATCCATCGTCCACCATTATCAATTCGACCTCCACCTCCGACTGCGCAAGAACAGACTCAATACATTCAGACAAATAATCCCTTGTATTGAAAACAGGCACTATAACCGAAACAGCAGGAGCCATAATTTCCAGAGCACCTTTAATCATTTTTTCTTAAACACGAGGGCGCACAAATCAAATGGCAACCTCAAAGTATTGATACCCGGGCGAGCAAAGGCGCGAACAATGATTGAGCCCAAGCGATATGAGGTAGACATCTCCAATCTTGCAAGGCGCCCCTGATGTTTTTTTGATAGCTCAGCCTCTTTCTTTAGACGAATACGCAGCAAAGAGAGTTCGTCATCAAGCCGACGCACACGTTGAGCATTCTTCTCAAGCTGTTGCAAACTGGCTTTGTGCCTTTGCTCAAACCCATGCTTCAGTCGCTCTTCATTGGCAAAGGCCTCTTTAAGCTCTATTGACTCTCTCTGTAGAGCCTTAACAAACTCCTCCGCACTACAGTCCTTCTGCTTGAGCGCATTACGAAGATTAAAATTTTCAGCCTGCAGATCCTTGAGCCCCATTATCGTTTCACTGAGCACCTCAAGGTCTCTCTTGATTTCTGGAGAAGCAATCTTAGTAACGGGCTTCTTGAGGGCCGTGCGCTCGGTTTTAAGTTTCTCAGAGCGCGCCCAATAATTCCTGGCCGTCATCGCCCAACCGGAAAAGCCTCTGATGGCTTTTCGGCAAGAGCCAACAGTCTGCATCAGACGGTCGCGATCAAACGACGTCCCATGGCACTCTTTTAGGACAGAGTACAACTGTCGCACATAGTCGTTGACAACGACGTAATCATCATACGACGAGCGATTCAAATTCTCTCGAAGCGCATCAGAAAGCTGAAAGCCGTCATTGCTCTTGAGCCCCGTATACTCCCGCAACTGCTCAAGAAACTCATTAGCCCCAGGCTCGAACCAGCGCTCGTAGTTAACAATGAAACAATTGCCACCCGTTTGATAAAGGGCTTCACAAGTGCGCCAAAGCCACACAAGCTCGGCAACTTCATGATGATCATTATACTGGCGATGCATTGATGCGACGGCTGCAGCGGGATCCCTAATAGCTAGCACATACTTGGGAACCACTTTTGCCCGATTGAAAACACGAGTCCAGAGCGGGATCAAACCAGCTGTTCTCGGATCTTTAAACCCCCATATCTCATCATCTAATACTCTGGCGTCAACAAGATCAATCAATCGACGCTGAAACGCCCCCATCCCTGGCAAGTCAAGAAACCCATCGGGCATTGGAAGGTAAGGATGCCCCCCTACAGCCTGAATGATTTCTTTGTGCACCGCCTGTATTTCCGTATCCTCATAGAGCCCCTCAGGATTGTGCTCCGCAGCCATAGTGTATGAAGGAGAGGGGCGCATCCCTATTCCCAATAAAATCTTGGCGAGCAAAGAAGTACCTGTCCTTCCCGGCCCAACAATGGAAACAACCTGACGAACTCTATCTGACATAATCCCTACAGCCTATCAACGAAGTATTTAACAGTCTTCTCGACTCCAAGAGCAAATGGCACTTCCGGTTGCCAGCCAAGCATCCTGGCTGCCTTACTAGTGTCCGAATAGTTCCGCCTGACGTCCCCGACACGGGGCGAAGACTTCACTACCTCCATGGAGAAGCCGAATTTAGCCAGCGCGGAAGATACCTCATCAATAGCCTCGGACACGCTCAATTCACCCCCGCTGGCGATCTGGAAAACCTCTCCCCCTAGAGGTGCTTTAAGAGCCATGATAATCGCGCGAACCAAATCATCTATGTAAATGAAATCACGTGTCTGTGCACCGTCGCCATAGACCTCACAGACCTGACCATTGAGTGCCTGCCGAATAAACTTGGCGATAACACTAGACTTATTCTTTGAACGAGGTCCAAAGACATTACCGAATCGCAAGGCAACTGTGTTGATACCGAAAGAATGGTAATAAGCGGAACAATAACCTTCCCCAGCAAGTTTACTAGCACCGTATGGCGAGACTGGATGCGGAGCTATCTCCTCATGAATAGGAGGCTCTACAGCACCCGCCGGCGCACCAGATGAGGCAAAAACAAGCTTGTTAACTGCATTGGCCCTCATGCCTTCCAAAAGATTGAGAACCCCTATCACGTTGGATTCCATATCCATTCGAGGGTTTTCTACCGAGGGTGCTACCCCGGTATTTGCAGCTAAGTGCACAACCTCCCCGACCGCACGGCAGCACTTTTCGACCAAACCATGATCCCGAATATCCCCCTCGACGAATCTCAGACCACTCTTAGGGATATCCAAATTAGCATCACATCGAACGAAACAGCCGACCTCTTGCAAATCTTCAAAAGAGCCCTCGGACAGATTATCCAAGACACAAATATCAGAAACGCCATAATCTTTTATTAGAGACTGTATCAGTGACGTCCCAATAAAACCGCAACCACCCGTAACTAAAACGTTCATACAACACCCGCTTCACTGAAGAATTTTTCACGACTTCTGAGCATATGACGAGCACGCTCAGGGTCAACTGCCGACTGCTCATCATAGAGCCTTTCCATATTCCCTTTATAGGAGGCCGCCTCTAAAAAAAGAGCTTGCCATTGCTCATATGTGCGCTCAGGTAAAAAGAGCAACGAATCCTCAAAGGCTTTCTTACCTAGCCGCCGTCGCAGATCTGAATCCCCCATCAACGAACGGAGCGCCTCAAGCAAAGATGGCACCTCATTAACACCATCGTATAGCACGCCATTATCAGGCGTAATCAGCATATTAGTTCCATGACAATGCGAACTGCCAATACTCGGCATACCATGCGCCATCGCCTCTAATACGCACCCTGGACATCCTTCACTGGGAGATGTTATTACATGCAGGTCTGACCGCTGATACTCATAAGATATATCCTGAACCGCACCGGGGAATACCACTCGCCCAGTCAAGGAATGATGCCCAATAAGCTCATCCACCTCCCTTCTATAGGAATCAGTTGCAGGAGTACCACCGCCATATACATATAAGTCCCAATCGCGATACTCATCGGCAAGCTGAGCAAAAGCCGCCAACAGAACAGAAAGGTTCTTATTTTTTTTCAGCCCACCAATGTTTATTATTCTTTTCCGGGAACGGTCCTCTACCGGCAGACCTTCCAAGGGCGGCATTGCGTAGTTCGGGAAGGCCCTTACATTCTGACGAATGTACCCTGGAAAGGATTCTTCATATCCTGGCATCACCATTCTGAGCCGGACACAACCTGATGCAACCAACTCCCTCTCCCAGAGTGCACCTCCAGTACGACCGCACTTGCTACGCCAGTTATTCCTATACAAGCGCTCGGGATTCGTGCACTCTTGGATTGCGACCGGTATACCCAACCCACCAACGAGGCTATAGAGCTTCAATAATTCCTGATTGGTGTAGAAAATAAATATAACATCGGGATCTATGCCTAATAGATCCTGCTGAAAACCAGCATCATTTTTCCTATCCCTGCGATATAAAGATATACCATCAGGCACCGTGTAGGCAGGCGAACCTGGACCATTAAACCCTAACCAGACGTCATTCCCTCTACGTAACATCTCCGCTGCCAATTCGGTGGCAATTCTCTCGGCTCCGCCCTTCCCTACAGCTAAAGAGCCACAAAACAGAAAAAGTCTCATTCCCGGCCTCAAACAAATAGATCGCCAACCGCGACCCCTACCAAGCGGGCCCCCTTACTCCTCAGCGCCGCCTCAGTAATTTTCCATGTATGGCTTGAAGTATCGGCACGTCGAGAAGCAACTGAGTTGAAAGCATCAAAGACGAAAAACTCATCCACATACAAGGCAGCGTTTTTCAGAAAACCAGTATCGGCAGCATCCAAGCAAAAATCTGGGTATGGATGATCCTTCAAAAAGCTAACGTCCCCCCCCAGAGAGTTACCAGCCAACCATTTGCTGCCACTCAGAACATCATTCTTAGAGAGGACAGTATCCGGAAATGCAGCTGAGCGAGCATAGATAGATCCATCACTTTCAAAACAGATGTACGCCGGCGGCTTTCCAAACACGACCGCATCAACAGCCTTTAGAGAAAGCGCAATATCATGAAGGAAATACTCACCATAGAAATCATCGTCATCCATTCGGACGCAATATTTTCCGAGTGCATGCTCAATCCCAAAATTCAAACATGCTGCAGCAGAATTTTCGAATGGCATTACCAAGGCCTTAGTATCCAGCCCTTCAGGAATAGAGTCTGCGCTGGCACCCGCCCAGTTCATCACCACAATTAATTCTTTATTCTGATACACCTGTCTTTCAAAGTTTAACAGCGCTACCGAAACAAGCTCCTGCCTACAGGTCGGCATAACAACTGAAATTTTTTGAAACTCTACCCAATCATGCTCAATACCCAGCACATCAGCCACACTGCGCAAACGATGAGAAAATGTGTGTTCGCCATATACTTTTCGCCACGCTTTATGGGCAAGCCTACGACGATAGAGCTCATCTTTCTCAAATGCAGCCAGAGCTACCAATAGCTCCTCTCTGCTTTTACACGACTGAACCAAGCCTTGCCGTATATCACCTGCCCTCAAATCTCCGTAATGCACAACCAAACTTTTACATGCGACCGCCTGCAAACTTCTCCACTGCTGACTTGTGGGCGATTCGGCACTAGACTCGAAAGTCACATACACACTCGCACGTTTCATCACCTCTAAAGATGCTTCAGGCGATACAGTACCCAGAAACCGCTCATCTCGCCTAAGATGTGAATTAGCACTAAGGCTACCCGAGTCAATGGATTTGTAGCCGTGCTCACCTAGGTCATGCAGCGCCTTACCCCCGGGTACAGACTTATGAACTAGAGACACTCGATCCACTAAAACATCAATAAAAAAAGGCTCTGCATCACTCCGTTTCAGCGGGTTGTGGACAGCTGGCTGTACAGCAGGCAGCAAAATTCTTGCCTTAATTCCAGCCGCCGCTAACAACTCTACCATTCCGGGGTCTGCGCAAAAAACATAGTCAAATAAGCGAGAAAAATCCGAAAACGCGCTGAAATACTCTACACCATGAGTTATCCAATACACTGTCGGAACACTTCTTTCTCTAGCGTAGTCCAGCAACTCCTTCAGGTCAGTCCTTGCTACCCCCTCACTGGTCTGCCCGTACTTCCAATGTCCTGTACAGGAAGCAAAAAAGGACTCAACAATTAGAAAGTCAACATCGGCAAAATCTAATATATCTCTCCACGTCCCCGGCAGGGCTATGTGCATCCGCCCCTCGTAGCGCAATCCTTGGTAAAGCTTCTCACCAACTACAGCAGCCATACTTAGAGAAGAGTTTGGTTTCAGCTTTCTCGGCTCGAAAAAATCCACTGGAGGATGCCAAATCGACTCCCAGTTCGTTCGCGCAATCTCTGCCTCAGCAAAACTCATCAAACACTCCCCGCTTTATAAATAACGAGGCCACTACCAATACGGCAGTGGCTCCGCTCTAGAGAACTACCACTTGATGCCTTTGAAGATCACATCCTTACGGATGTTTTCCTTGAACTTGCCGACTACCTGGAACATCCCAGCCATGACCTCGTCGGTGAGGTAGTGCGGCTGCACGCCCAGATCGATCAGGCCCTGGTAGGTCGGGTTGTAGTAGTGCTCTTCGGCTTCCTTGCGCGGGTTCTCCAGGTGGTTGACCTTGACGTCGTAACCCAGGGATTGGCCCACACGCTGGACCATGTCGGCCAGCTGGTTGGCGGAGAAGGTTTCCATGATCTGGTTGAAGATGCGCAGCTCACCCTTGGCCGCCGGGGCCTTCTCGGAGTGGTGCACGCACTGCAGGGTGTCCTTGATATTGAGGTAGCCACGGGTCTGGCCGCCCTTGCCGTATACGGTCAGCGGGTAGTCGACCACGGCCTGGACGATAAAGCGATTAACGATAGTGCCGAACACTTCGTCGTAGTTGAAGATGGTGTTCAGGCGCGGGTCGATGGCGGCTTCGTCGGTTTCAATGCCGTAGACCGGGCCCTGCATCAGGTCGGTGACGCGCAGGTCCCACATGCGCACGCCGAACCACATCAGGTCGGTGTCCATCACCTTGGTGGTGTGGTAGATGGAGCCGGCGGCGCGCGGGAACAGGAACTTGCCCTTGCGGCCCTTGTGCTCGATCTCGAGCCAGCCTTCTTCGATGTCGATGTTCGGGGTGCCGTACTCGCCCATAGTGCCCAGCTTGATGATGTGGGTATCACGGGAGAAGTCGCGCACAGCGAACATCAGGTTGTTGGTCACGCGCAGGTTATTGACAATGGTCTGGTCGGCGTGTGCGTAGTCGATCAGCGAGTACGGCGCGGAAGGCTGCTCGGCGTAGTGCACGACGGTTTCCGGAATGCCGGTGAATGCCGGGTTGACGCACCAGTTGTACTTGACGCTGCCATCGAACAGCGAGCGCATGACCTGCGGTTCGGCCAGGTCGCCGATCACCACCTTGATTTCGTAGCCGGTCTTTTCGTGCCAGATCTTTGCCCGCTCCATCAAGGTGGGAATCGGGTAGAGCATGCCGACGTCCAAATCCTGGCAGTTGTTGCGGCGCAGGTAGTTGTCGACCACGGTGACTTGATAGCCGCGGGCCGAGAAGTACATGGCGGAGGGCCAACCCAAGTAGCCGTCGCCGCCGAGAATCAATACGTGCATGTTCAACTCCTGAATTTCTGTACCAGCATTACTTGCTGGAGATTAAAACAATCGGGCTCAGATAAGGTTGTTTTCAACCAAAAACGCTGCCAGTTCGTCCTGGGTTAATTTCGGTTCATTGCCTGAGTGATAGGGGTTATCTACCTGCTCAGAGATAACGCCATGGTAGCTGTAGTCAATATCGGTAAAGCGCTTCATGATTGCCGGTTTGATCACAAAGTATCGCTCCAGCTCGATGGCGCGTCCGGTTTCTTCGCCAGTCATCAGCTCTTCGTAGAGTTTTTCGCCGGGCTTTACGCCTATCTCCTTGATCTCTACTGTCGCTGGGTTTTGCCCGTACTCTGGAGCCAACTTGCGGATCATCACTTCGGCCAGATCCTTGATGGCAATGACCGGCATCTTGGTGACGAACACTTCACCGCCCTTGGCCAGCATAGCCGAGTCAATGATCAGCTGGACGGACTCCTCTACACTCATGATAAAGCGGGTCATCTCGCTGTGGGTGAGGGTTAGCGGGCCGCCATTGCGCAGTTGCTCGCGGAAAATAGGAATAACCGAGCCTCGCGAGCCAAGCACGTTACCGAAACGGGTGGAGGCGAAGATGCAACCAGACTTCTTGAACTCAACGTTAGCTGCGGTGATAAGCCGCTCGCCCATCAGCTTGGAAGTACCCATCACGTTGGTGGGGTTCACAGCCTTGTCGGAGCTGGTAAAGATGACCTTGCTCACACCAGAGTTGACCGCAGCGCGAACGATGTTGTCGACACCGAGGATATTGGTTTGCACCGCCTCGTGTGGAACCTGCTCGCATAGAATAACGTGCTTGAATGCCGCGGTGTGGAAGACGATATCCACACCTTCCATCTTGCGAGTCAGTGCGCCTTCATCGCGAATGTCACACAGGTAAAAGTGTACGTTGTGCTGAGCGCGATAGGCTTCGGTTTGATAAAATAGCTCACTTTCGTTGTTATCCAGAACGACAAGTTCCTTGACACCATACTTATGCACCAACTGATTGACCAGTTCCTTGCCAACCGTACCGCAACCGCCGGTGACCAGCACCTTCTTGTCTTCGAAAAACATCGTCATGTCGATTTCCTATATTTTCACGCCGGCTGGCGCATTCATCTTACTTAACAGTTATTTAAGTGCACCGCAGATGTCCAGTACCAAATGCCGCTCTTGTTTGAGCGTCTCAAGCGATTTGAATGCATCATGGGCAACCAGCAGCACAACGATATCAGCAACTCCAACCGCTTCACCGAGCGAGGAAAACCGTACCGCTGAAGAAAGAGCTGCAGGAGCAGTGTCCAGATATGGCTCGACAGCAATAACCCTTATCGCTGACTCAGCAGCCATTCTATTGACAATAGCAAGTGCTGGACTAGCGCGCAGATCATCGATATTGGCTTTGTAGCTCAACCCAAGAAAGGCAACGGTCGCCGGTCGACCTGAATGTTCTACAGACCACTGCGTAACAATTTGTTTTATGGTTTCAACCACTTGATCAGGCCGCCTATCGTTGATTTCGCGCGCCTGCCGAATCAGCCGTGCCTGCTCTGGTGCAGCATCCACAATAAACCACGGATCGATTGCAATACAGTGACCGCCAACACCTGGCCCCGGCTGGAGAATATTGACTCGTGGATGCCTGTTTGCCAAGGCAATCAAGGCCCAAGGGTCGATGCTAAGCTGCTCACATATCGTAGCCAATTCGTTGGCAAAGGCGATATTAATATCTCTGAAGCTGTTTTCTGCCAACTTACACATTTCAGCACTACGCACATCAGTCAAAACGCACTCAGCTTGTACAAATAGCTGATACAACTGCGCCGCAACCTTGGAACACTTTTCCGTCATCCCGCCAATAACACGGTCATTATGAACTAACTCGTGCAGCACTCTGCCAGGTAAAACACGCTCAGGGCAATGAGCTAAACGTATATCAGAGTGCTCCCCTGCTTGCTGTGGGAAGCTTAAATCACTGCGCAACTCAGCGAGCCACTGGGCGACTTTTTCAGTAGTACCAACCGGCGAAGTGGACTCAAGCACCACCAGGTTTCCCTTTTCCAGCACAGGAGCCAAAGCACGGCACGCCTGCTCAATAAAACTCAAGTCAGGCTTGTGTCCATCCTTGAAAGGTGTTGGGACCGCTATAAGGAAGGCTTTGGCTGGCTGCATCTCGGTCGTCGCATGCAGATACCCTTCAGTGACCGATGCGTGCACTAGCATGTCCAAATCAGGCTCAACGATATGAATTTCCCCACGATTGATCGTTGCAACAGTATCTTGATTTACATCCACACCAATGACACGTACCTTTCTTGATGCCAATACTGCCGCGGTTGGCAAACCGATATAACCCAGCCCTATGACAGCAACAGTTTCAAACATGATTTCCAGCCTTACTCCACCACTTCACGAGCGCATCAACGATGCGCTGTGATGCATTACCATCACCAAAGGGATTTACATTTACAGTTCGTTTTGACATGTTTGAACTGGCTGTTTCTACCAAAAAATTTGTAATTGACTCACTAAGTAGCCTTGCATCGGTACCAACCACTCTAACAGCGCCACTATCGACAGCTTCAGGGCGCTCAGTAGTATCGCGCATGACCAATACAGGCTTTCCTAGTGACGGAGCCTCTTCCTGAATACCGCCCGAGTCGGTAATAATTAGCTGTGCCTGGCTCATTAGATAGACAAACGGCAGGTAGTCGAGCGGTTCGATCAAGTAAACATTATTTATACCCTGCAGCAGCCGTTTTACCGGTTCACGCACCTTGGGATTGAGGTGTACAGGATAAACAATCTGGGTATCAGGATGCTTTCTGGCCGTTTCAGCGAGTGCCTTACAAATACGTTCAAATCCACCACCAAAATTTTCACGGCGGTGGCCGGTAACCAGAATAAGACGCCTATCTTTCTCAAGAAAACTGAGAGTCTGATAAACCTTCTGTCGCAGAGACACATTAGTATTAAGTTTCTCTTCCACCTGACGCAAAGCATCTATCACAGTATTGCCAGTCACATGAATACGGTCACAGGCTACGCCTTCGTTGAGCAAATTCTGACGTGAGCTTTGCGTAGGAGCAAAATGCAAAGCGGCCAGGGCACCGGCCAGCTTGCGGTTACCTTCTTCTGGCCAAGGTGAATAAAGGTTGCCAGTCCGTAGACCTGCTTCAACATGAGCAACAGGAATTTTCTGATAGTAAGCTGCCAAGCTTGCAGCTAGAGTGGTGGCAGTATCACCATGCACAAGAACGATATCCGGTTTAACGTCATCCAGAACTCCTTTAAGCCCCTGCAATATGGCGCACGTGACGTCAGTCAAGTCCTGGCCCGGCTTCATGATATCCAGATCGTAATTTGGGTTTATAGCAAACAACTCCAGTACCTGATCGAGCATTTCACGATGTTGACCGGTCACACACACTTTAGCGTCGAACTGTTGATCAGCCGCCAAAGCCTGTACCAAAGGCGCCATCTTTATTGCCTCCGGCCGAGTACCGAATACACATAGAGTTTTGATTCGATAGGTCACACGGTATCCTGTCTGATGCTAGAAGTTGGTAGATGTTTGCGACAGCTGCTTGGTCACTCTACTGTTACCGACTTCGCCAAATTTCTAGGCTTATCCACATCCGTACCTTTCACCAGCGCCACGTGATAGCTGAGCAGTTGTAGCGGCAGGGTATACACAATGGGTGACACGCTGTCGTACACCCAGGGCAGTTCGATATGAGTCACCCCTTCACTGGTTTCCAGGCCCGCCCGCTCACAGGCGAAATTGATTAGCTGACCACCACGGGCGCGAACTTCTTCAAGGTTGGATTTGAGCTTTTCCAGCAGGCTATCACTGGGGGCAACACTGACTACCGGCATGTCTTCATCGACCAGCGCCAGCGGGCCGTGCTTGAGTTCACCGGCGGCGTAAGCTTCAGCGTGGATGTAGGAAATTTCCTTGAGCTTGAGCGCCCCTTCCATCGCCACTGGGTAGTGCGGGCCACGGCCAAGGAACAGGGCGTGATGTTTGCCGGCAAAGCTTTGCGCCAATTGCTCAATACCTGGTTCCAGTTGCAGCACTTGTTCGACCAAACCCGGCAGGTTACGCAGCGCCCGGACATTGGCGTTGATGATCTCTGGGGCTCGCTGCTTGGCTTGGGCCAGCGCGGTAGTCAGCCACAACAATGCTACCAGTTGGGTGGTAAAGGCTTTGGTTGAGGCTACGCCGATTTCCGGGCCAGCCTGGGTCAGCAATCGCCAGCCAGCCTCGCGTACCAGGGAGCTGCCAGCTACGTTGCAGATGGCCAGCGTGCCCAGATAATTTTGCTTCTTGGCATATCTGAGCGCAGCCAGGGTGTCTGCGGTTTCACCAGACTGGGAGATGGTTACCAGCAGGGTGTTGGCCGGGACGGACACCGTGCGATAGCGATACTCGCTGGCAACTTCTACCTGGCAGGCAATACCGGCCTGCTCTTCAATCCAGTAGCGTGCTACCAGGCCGGCATGGTAGCTGGTGCCACAGGCGACGATATGAATGTTCTGGATGTCAGCCAGGCGGTTTTCCGCTTCCGGGCCAAGGATGGCAGTCAGCACCTGATTATCAGCCAGCTTGCCTTCCAGAGTGTCGGCAATGGCTTTGGGCTGTTCGAAGATTTCCTTGAGCATGAAATGCCGGTACTCGCCCTTGTCCAGGCTGTGAGCGGCATGCTCGTAGCGTTTGACCGGGTAGCTCAGCACTTGGTTGTTACTGCTCCAGACCTCGTGCCCGGCCAGAGTCAGGCGGGCATGATCGCCCTCTTCCAGATAGATGAACTGATCGGTCACCTGTAGCAGCGCCAGCGGGTCAGAGGCAATGAACTGCTCTTCACTGCCCACGCCAATCACCAACGGGCTACCCATGCGGGCGCAATAAAGATTATCAGGCTCATCCTGGTGGATTACCCCAAGCGCATAGGCGCCGTGCAGCTCATTGAGGGTAGCCCTAAAGGCGCTGAGCAGGTCCTGCTTGTGCTGGTAATGGTGAGCCAGCAGGTGGGCAATGACCTCGGTATCGGTATCGGAGTTGAAGCTGTAGCCCAGCTCCGTCAGCTTGCGCCGCAGGCTGGCATGATTTTCGATAATGCCGTTATGCACTACGGCCAGCCGCTCAGACAGATGCGGGTGTGCGTTATGCTCTGCCGGTTTGCCGTGGGTAGCCCAGCGAGTATGGGCGATGCCCAGGTGGCCTTTGGCGGGGCTTGTTGCCAGAGCTTTTTCCAGCTCGGCAACCTTGCCCATGGCGCGTACACGCTGCAGCCCACCCTGCCGATTCAATAAAGCCAGACCGGCCGAGTCATACCCTCTGTACTCCAGGCGATGAAGACCTTCCAGCAGAATAGGGGTGACATTTCTTAGAGCAACCGCACCAACGATTCCACACATCTAGAACATATTCCCATGTTTTTGGCACGCTACCGCCCCAAGATTTACAGTCTTACCCTTGAGGACATGCACCAATAAATTGTTATGAGCCGCAAGCGACCTTCTGGAACTGACCCCAATTCCAGAGAAAAATTCAGAAACACTCTGTGATCAAGCTGTCGATTTGAGCGCGCCCAGCCTGATTTTTACGGCTTGCTCACGCTGAAGCAGGGTAAGGAGAATCACTGCGCGCTCTTCGCCATCACAGCAGTTGAAAATGGCCGTGAGGTCTTTCAGGGGGCCTTCAGTGATAACAACTGAATCACCATGCTGAAACAGGGGCTTGGCCCCCACTTGCGCCAGGCGGGTTTGAATGCCATCGATGATGGGTGAGGAAATAGCTACCGGCAGACTGCCAAAAGTGACAAGCCGGCGCACACCTCGGGTGGAGCGGATGGAATACCAACTGTCAGTCAACTGACAGAGATTGATGAACAGATAACCAGGGAACAAGGGCTCTTGAACCAACTGGCGCTTTCCATGCCTGATCTTTTCCGTCCAGCACAGCGGCAACAGGCATGCGAATCCCTGCTTGCGCAGGTTTTCTTCAGCACGAAGCTCCTGACGGGGCTTGCACTGTATCAGATACCATTCCGAGCTTGCTGTATTCGACATTCTTGCCTTCTAGCGCAAGGCTTTGAGCCACTGCGTGTTAAGCCTTTGCTTCGAAACCGGGAACAAGCTGATCCCTTAAATTAAAGCCACACTCACCCATGCAGGTGAAATAATGCGGAAATGTTACACGGGTTACCGTGTGTGACAAGGCTTGACAGCCCTATTTCCGGCAACATTCTGACGGGTTGCAAGGCAATTATTGCACACCGCCAACTCATAATGTCACTTTAACATCCAAACAAAATCAAATGCCGCTTATTTGACGCAATAACAATAATCATATCTATGGGATAATAATTTTCATTTCTATATTTTTATCTTCTGCATGCTGTCTGAGCTTTCCAGCAAGAGCCTCCTTCGCCTCAGGATCACCATGCACCAGCCGCACTTCACTGGGCCAGTGGCGCATGCGGGTGATGAAGTTGACCAGGCCTTTCTGATCGGCATGGGCGGAGTAGCCGCCCAGGGTGTGGACACCAGCCTTGATCTGGATACGCTCGCCTTCCAGGCTGACATAACCACCGCGTGGGCCGTGCTGCTGGATGGCGTGACCGGGGGTGCCTTTGGCCTGGTAGCCGACGAAGACCACGTCGTGGCGAGGGTCGCCCAGCATGGCCTTGAGGTAATTGACGATGCGCCCGGCGCTGCACATGCCGTTGCCGGTGATGACAATGGCGGGCTGGCGGGTGTGAGCCAGGCGATTGACCATAGCCAGGTGCTGGGCGTGGGTTTCGACGGTGAGCAGGTTGTCGAAGGCCAGGGGCTTGCGGCCATTGGCGATGCGCTTGAGGGCTTCTTGGTCCCAGTAGGGTTTGAGTTGCCGGTATAGGGCGGTGAAGCGGCTGGCTAGTGGGGCGTCGAGGATGATGGGCAGGGTTGGCCAGTTGGTGGGTAGGCGCTGGGAGGCGGGAGCATCTGCTCCCGCTCTGGACTTACGTGCATCCCCGTCCTGGAGCAGATGCTCCAGGCTCCCAGGAGAAGCATCTGCTCCCGTTGCGGGCTCTCTGCGCGCCCTACCTGGAGCGGATGCTCCAGGCTCCCAGGAAAACCCAGGGCTCCCAGGGGGAGTAGCTGTTTGCGCTGTGCATGAGTGGATTATGTCTTCCAGCTCGTAGAGCAGTTCCTGGGTGCGGCCAATGCTGAATGCGGGAATGAGTACGGTGCCGCCATCGGCCAGGGCATGTTCCAGTACTCGCTGAAAGCGTTGGCGGCGGCTGCGGCGGTCTTCATGCAGGCGGTCGCCGTAGGTGCTTTCCAGCACTACGGTATCGGCGCGCCAGGCATTGCCGGGTGCTGGTAACAAGGGCGCGTGCGGGGCGCCCAGGTCGCCGGAAAAGACGATCCGTTTGCTGCGGTTTTCGTTGGGGTAATGTACGTCGCATTCGACCCAGGCCGAACCCAGGATATGCCCGGCGGGTTTGAAGCGGATGCGACAGCGCAGGTCGTCCCGCCCAATCACTTCAATCCATTGGGCATAGGGCTGGCCTCGCAGCATCGGCTGAACCATGCCAACAAACCTGCTGGCGAGCTCACGGTCACGCTGCACGCCAACAAGGAAGGCATCCTCCAGCACGGTGGGCATCAGCATGGCCGAAGGCTCGGTACAGTACACAGGCCCCTTGAAGCCGGCAGCGATCAGCCAGGGCAAGCGGCCAATATGATCAATGTGTACGTGGGTGGCGATCAGGGCCTTGACGCTGTCGAGTTTGAATTCGATGGCCAGACTATGGGCTCCAGCTCCCTGAACGGAGCTTTCCACGCCTTGAAACAGGCCGCAGTCGATCAGCAGGCTGTCTTTGGCGCTCAACCAGAGCTGATGGCAGGAGCCGGTAACGCCCTGCGTGGCGCCGTGATGCTCGATGAAGGGGTAAGTGGTTGTCATGCCGGGCACTCCCTGTGCGTCGTCGGTGAGCGGCAAGTGTATGTCATTGCGCCATACCGCAGAGTGCGACAATCCACAGTTTGTCGATTCGGCATGTCTGCCAATACCGGTTAACATGTTGCCCCTGAACTTCAGCAAGCAACCGGACGAGGCCAGGAGCACCTCATGTTTTCTTATCGCCTATGGACAGTCATTACCACCGCCGTTTTGCTGCAAGCCTGTGCGCTGGCGCCTGGTCTGCATCAGCCAGCCGTTGGCCGGATGGATGCCGAAGCCCAGTTAATCAGCATTGATCAGGCACTGATTCAGCAGCAAGCCTCCCCTGCGCAGGCACAGTTGCCACAAGAATTACTCCAGGCTGAGCCACAGCCTTACCGGCTCGGGCCACTGGACGAGCTGTACATTACCGTGTGGGATTATCCCGAATTGACCGTGCCTGGCGGTGCAGAGCAACAGGGCGGGGTCAATGTGCGGGCCGTTGATGCCAACGGCGTGTTGTTTTTCCCCTTTGTTGGCCAGATTCGCGCCAACGGCCTGACTCCGGCGCAGCTTCGTCACGCACTGACCGAGCAGTTGTCACGCTTTATCGACAATCCCCAGGTGGATGTGCGCCTGGCTCAGGCCAATAGCCGCCGCGTGCTGCTGGGTCCGGGCTTCAACGGCAGAGCGAGCCTGCCACTACCCGGCCAGCCACTGTCACTGCATGAAGCGTTGCTGGAGTTGGATTATCAGGCCAAACCACAGTATTTGCTGACGCTGACCCGTGATGACACGCGCTACGAACTGCCGGCAGAGGCCGTGCAGTCTGCCGAGACAGCTCAATTGTTATTGCGCGCTGGCGATCTGTTGAATCTTGAACGCTTGGAATACAAACCGGTCACAGTGTTGGGCGAGGTACAATCTCCCCGGCAACTAGGCTCCGAGCAGAACCTGACCCTGTTGCAGGCTCTGATGAGTGCTGGCGGTTTGCGCCAGGATGCGGCGGACCCGCGGGCAATCTGGGTCATGCGTGATGCTGGCGAATACACCCAGCGCTTCCACCTGGATGCAAGCGCCCCCGAAGCCCTGCTGCTTGCCGGTGATTTCAGGCTGAAAGCTGGTGATCTGGTGTTTGTTGGTGCAACCGGCCTGACTCGCTGGAACCGCACGATCAGCCAGATGCTGCCGACCCTGTCGCGCCAGGAAGTGATTGTGTCCGTTGACGATATCCGGAGTAATGACGATTGATGCACTCAGTTGGCAGTTTGGTGGGTAGACCATGTGGCTAAGGATTGTGCGGTACTGGCTGGCCTTTCGCCCGATGTTCAAGCTGCTGTTTTTCCTGATGCTGTTGTTGGCACTGTATCTGGGCATGCGCCCTACTCCGGCACCAGCCACTTACCACTGGCAAAGTGATCTGTACCATGCTGTCGGGCTGTTTGCTTTGACGCTGGTGAGCTATCTGGCGTTTCCGCGCTGGTATTGGTGGCTGCGAGGGCTTTTGCTGTTTGGTGTTGGTGTGCTGATTGAGTATGTGCAGTCATTCCACCCCATGCGGGTGGCAGACTGGAATGATCTGTATGCCAACGGTGCTGGTATCGTTGCAGGGTTGGTGCTGATCGGTGGCTATGGCTACCTGTGCCGGCGGCGGCTACACAGGTAGCCGACGCTTAGCGGCGTTTGGGTGGGGCCAGACCGTCGGGACTGGTAACCACCTGGCCTTGGGGCGCGCCTGACGGTTTGCGCTTGGCGGCGGGCTTGGCCGCCTTGGGCTTCTTCGGCCTGGCGGTTTTCTTGTCGGCCTTTTTCTTCTTGGCGCCAACCGGTTTGCCAGATGCCTTGACCTTCTTCGGTCCCTTGAAACTGCCGGGCACCTCCTTAACCACCCGCCGCTCGAACTGACGGCGCAGATAGCGCTCAATGCTCGACATCAGGTTCCATTCATGAGGTGTCACCAGCGAAATTGCCAGCCCTTCGGCCCCGGCCCGGCCGGTACGCCCGACCCGGTGCAGGTAATCGTCACCACTGCGCGGCATATCGAAATTGACAACCAGATCCAGGTCATCGATATCCAGGCCCCGCGCAGCCACGTCAGTCGCCACCAATACGGCAAACTGGCCCTGCCGGAAGCGCTTGATCGCCTGCTTGCGGTCTTTCTGATCCTTCTCGCCATGCAGCACATAGGTGCGGATGTCCGTTGCCCGCAAGACGCCGTTCAGCCGGTCAGCCATGACCCGGGTGTTGGTGAAGACAATCACTTTGCCGGCGTTCTCATTGGCCAGCAGCCACTTGAGCAGTGCTTCCTTGTGGCTGTTGTCGTCGGCTGGGACCACTTGCTGGCGGATAGCCGGGGTGTCGTCACGAATGCTGTCCAGCTCAAGCCAGCGCGGCTCTTCAAGCACTTTATCGATCATCCGGCGCAAGCCGGCATTACCCTTGGTGGCGGAACACAGCAGGGTTTGCGGTTGCCCGCTACAGGCTTCAGCCAGGCGGATAACGTCGTCGCTGAAGCCCATATCAAGCATGCGGTCGGCTTCATCGATTACCAGGGTACGAACCTGGGTCAGATCCAGGTTGCTGGCGGCCAGTTGCTCAAGGGCACGGCCTGGGGTGGCAATGATGATATCTGGGTTCTTGCGCAGCTTCGCCGCCTGAACCTTGAAGTCTTCACCGCCGATGACCAGTTCGGCCTTGAGAAAGGTAAAACGGGCCAACTGCTGGGCATCATCAAGGATCTGTTTGGCCAGTTCACGGGTCGGTGACAAAACCAGAGCCCGAGGTGCCAGGGGCTTGCTCTCATCGAGCTGCAATTGCTGCAGGATCGGCAGCAGATAGGCGGCAGTCTTGCCGCTGCCGGTACGGGCAATGATGTAGAGATCGTCGCCTTCCAGGGCGGCCGGGATGGTCGCTTGCTGGACGGCAGTAGGCTCTTCGAAGCCAAGAGCATCGATGGCTTTGAGGATTCGTTCGTGCAGATTGAATTGGCTGAACTGGGATTGGCTGGACAAGGCGACAGAGCTCTTTGATGGTCACGGAAGTTGCCGGAAGTTTAGCAGATTGTGGCCTGGGTCACCGCAGAGAGCGCTGTTTGCGACCTGCGAGCGCAAATAAAAAAAGGGGCATCCGAGGATGCCCCTTAAAACCCAAACATCTATGAGCAGCTTTAGACCTTAACGCACACCTGCAGCACGCAGAGCGGCCGGGGTGAACTGGTTGTAGGTCGGTACAAAGTCGAACTGCGGTGCAGACACCTCTTCGGTGTACATACCCAGCGCGATGTAACGACCAGCCAACAGGTCATACAGGGTCTCGATCGAGTAACCCGGC